>NZ_JAAKEE010000041.1:0-21277 GCF_011038995.1 Adlercreutzia sp. ZJ242 | reverse complement strand
CCTCACATCACTATACGATTCTATCTATAAGAGCATACAGTCACGTAGGTTCTCACGATGCTCATTTATTAATGGAAAGGTGTTTAATAATTAGCGGAATAGCGCTCATTTTTTGACGCTAGAAACAGCTGGTAGCACCCGCAAGCGGAAGCTACCCGTCCTGCTCGTTCGCATATTTCTAACGTGCTTGCATAATTTGCATAAAATATATAAATTGCTTTATCTTGCATAATTTGCATATTAAGATGCATCATGAAGCGCAGAATGCGTCACCAGACGCAGGGTGCGCCACGAGCAGCATCAGCAGCATCGGCAGCATCGACGACATCGGCAACGCCAGGCGAGCAACCCAGAGAGCGGAAGAGGCGCGCATGTTCAAAAATCCCTTCACCCCCATCTTCGGCGGCAAGCCCGACTTCTTCTTCGGAAGGAAGAGCATCCTCGCCCGGTTCGACGCCGCGCTCATCGACCGCGGGAGCGAAGATCGCGTGCTGTTCATCACGGGAAGCCGCGGATGCGGGAAGACCGCCCTGCTCGAGCAGCTGTCGCTCAGGGCGCGCGCCGCCGAGTGGAAGACCGTTGACGTCAACTCCGAGAGCCCCGTCGACACGCTCGTGCGCCAACTCGTTCGCCACGACGAGACCACCAAGACCCTCGAGCCCGAGCTTGAGGTCAGCCTCTGGGGAACAGGCGGAAGGCTGAAGGGCGGGTCCGTGTCGAGCACGACGCGTTACAGCGCATCTGACCTCGAGATCCTGTTCATCGAATCCTGCGAGAAGGAGCGCAAGGGCATCTTCGTCTCCATCGACGAAGTCCAGAAGGTCGCGCCCGACGACATGGCGGCAATCTGCGGCGCATTCCAAATGGCGTCGCGAAAGGGGCATGACGTGGCGCTCGCCATCGCCGGCCTCCCCTATGCGCACGACCAGATCATCCACCACGAGGGATGCACCTACATGAGGCGCTCAGTCCACGAGAAGCTCGGGCTGCTCACGCCCGAGGAGGTCAGCGACGCCTTCGGGGAGGCCATCGGCGGCGTCAAGGGGCTTTCCGCGCAGGATGAGGCGCTGCTGTTGCTCCAGGCCAAGAGCCTCGGACACCCCTACGTCATGCAGCTTCTCGGCTACTACCTCGTCGCATACGTCAACGAGCACGTCTCGGACAGGCGATACGACGTCACTGGCGATGACGTTGCGGAGTCAGCGCCCTTCGCGCTCGCCGCTTACGAGAGGCGAGCGCTCGCGCCCATCGTGGACGCCCTGGCGCCTGCCGAGCGAGACTACCTTCGCTCGATGGCGGAGAGCATCGACGAGGATCATGTGGCGAAGTCGGCGAAGATCGCCGAGCGGCTCGGGAAGAGCGCCTCGCAGCTGAGCCGAGCGCGGCAAAAGCTGCTCCGCGAGGGGATCATCGTGGCGGCGGGCCGAGGGAAGCTCATGTTCAACATACCCTACCTGCGCCGTTACGTAGTCCAAGATCACGCGGAGCGAGACGACGTCGAGCTCGTGCGCCTTTGGCGGCTCTAACCAGCGCGCCGAAGCCCGCGCGAAGGCGCGCTCAGAGGCGCTCCACGCGTAGCTTACCGTCGCGCCACCAGGCAGGTGGCGTAGGCGGTTATGCCCTCCTCGCGGCCCTCGTAGCCGAGCCACTCGGTGGTGGTGGCCTTCACGCCCACGTTCTCCACGTCCACGCCCATGGCGCGGGCGAGGTTCGCGCGCATGGCCTCGCGGTGCGGCGAGAGCTTCGGCGCCTGGCACGCCACCACGCTGTCCACGTCGAGGATCTCAAAGCCCTGCGCACGCACGTGATCCGCCACCGCCGCCAGGAGCTTGAGCGAGTCGGCGTCCTTGTAGGCCGGGTCGGTGTCGGGGAAGAGCTTGCCGATGTCGCCCCCGCGGATGGCGCCGAGCAGCGCGTCGGCCACCGCATGCGCGAGCACGTCGGCGTCGGAGTGCCCGAGCAGGCCCTTCTCGTGCGGGATGTCCACGCCGCCTAATATGAGCCTGCGGCCCTCGGCGAACGCGTGGACGTCCATGCCGAGGCCCGTGCGCAGGGCGCGCAGGTCGGTTGCATGCGGGCCAGGCGCGCGCAGGTCGGCCGCGTGCGGGTCGGCCGCGTGTGCGTCAGCTGCGCTCAGGTCGGCCGTGCGCGGGTCAGCTGCGGCCATCACTCGGCGCCCTTCAGCACGAACGCGCGCACCGCCGAGGCCAGGATCGCGTAGTCCTCCGGCACGGTGAGCTTGATGTTGTCGCGCTTGCCCTCGACCACCAGCACGCGCCCGCCGAGGCGCTCGATGAGCGCCGAGTCGTCGGTGCCCACGAAGCCGTCGGACAGCGCGCTCGCATGCGCGCGGCGGTAGATGCTCGTGCGGAACACCTGCGGCGTCTGCGCGTTCCAGAACACGCTGCGGTCGGGCGTGCCCATGATCACGCCGTCCTCCACCACCTTGAGCGTGTCGACCGCCGGGTGCGCCACCACGGCCCCGTCGGCGTCGAAGTTGCCCTTCACGGTGTTGATGGTGTGCAGGATGAGGTCGGGCGAGATGAGCGGGCGGGCGCCGTCGTGCAGCACCACGTACTCGAACTCCTCGCCCACGTACTCGAGCCCCGAGAACGCCGACTCCTGGCGGATGGAGCCCGCAGGCGCCATCACCACCGGCGTCACGAAGGGGAACGGGTCGATGGCGCGCTTGAGGTACTCGTCGGCGCGCTCCTGCGGGCACACGATGACGATGAGCCCCACGTCGCCCACGGCGTCGAACGCCTCGGCCGACCACGTGAGGATGGGCTTGCCCGCGATCTCCACGAGCTGCTTGCCGCCCTCCTTGCCGAACCGCTCGCCCGTGCCGCCTGCCAGGATGATGGCCGCCGTCTGGGGCTTCTTGTCAACCACGCCCTTCAGGGTCAGCGTCGTCTGGCTGAGCGCGTCGAAGTCAAGCTCCTCCACCGCGAAGTCAGGCGCGCGCAGCGCTTCCGGCTCAAAGATGGGATCGATCGTCCTGGACATGAAAACTCCCCTCGTCCTCAAAACACAATGTTCCCAGTATACGAGAAAATCCCACCTCAGCGCGAAGGGAGCCGCAAAAAATGGGAGGACCGCGGGCTTGCGCGGCCCTCCCCTCAAGACAGCCCGCGGTCACGTCCCGCAGCGGCGCCCGATGCACAGCGAGGGCAGCTCGCGGGGACGGGGCCAGCGGCGCCCGATGCGCAGCGAGGGCAACGGGCGGCGCAATCCAGCGCCCTCCCGTTGCCCTCGCACTGCCCTCGCGTCAGGCTCCTTGTTCGGCTCGCCGCCTGCTCGTCGCCGCCCGCTAGTCGCTGGCGCCGTCGGTGAGGCTGCCCGCGGGGACGGGGCGGCCGCCGGCGCCGCCGGCATGCCCCAGGTCGAAGTTCGTGAGCAGGAGCTCCGCCTCGCGCGCGATGGAGTCGCGCTTGCGCGGCGCCGGGATGGCCCCGAAGCCCTGGTTGAACACCAGGTGGGCGTCCTCCCCTTCGCCTTCCACGTCCACGTCCACCACCGAGCCGCTCGTCCAGCGGCCTTCCAGGATCTGCTCGGAGAGCGGGTCCTCCAAGAGGCGCTGGATGGCGCGGCGCAGCGGGCGCGCGCCGAAGGCCACGTCGGTGCCCTCCTTGGCGATGAGCGTGCGCGCGGCCTCGCTCAGGTTGATCGACATGTTCTGGGCGATCATGCGGTCGCGCAGGTCGGACACCATGAGCTCGACGATCTGGCCGATCTCCTCGGCGGTGAGGCTCTTGAACACGATGATCTCGTCGATGCGGTTCAAGAACTCGGGCCTGAACAGCTTCTTCATCTCCGACATCACGCGGCTCTTGATCTCCTTGTCGGACAGCCCCTCCTTGCCGGAAGCCGAGAACCCGAGCGTGGTGGTCTGCGCGATGTCGCGCGCGCCCACGTTCGACGTCATGATGATGACCGTGTTGCGGAAGTCGACCGTGCGGCCCTGCGCGTCGGTGAGGCGCCCCTCCTCCAGGATCTGGAGCAGGATGTTGAACACGTCAGGATGCGCCTTCTCGATCTCGTCGAACAGCACCACCGAGTAGGGGCGCTGGCGCACGGCCTTGGTGAGCTGGCCGCCCTCGTCGAAGCCCACGTAGCCCGGAGGGCTTCCCACCAGGCGCGACACGCTGTGCTTCTCCATGTGCTCGGACATGTCGAAGGACAGCAGCGCCTCCTCGGAGTTGAACAGGAACTCGGCGAGCGCCTTGGAGAGCTCGGTCTTGCCCACGCCCGACGGGCCCAGGAAGATGAACGAGCCGGCGGGGCGCTTCGGGTCCTTCAGCCCGCTGCGCGAGCGGCGGATGGCCTTCGACAGCGCCGTGACGGCCTCGTCCTGCCCGATCACGCGCTCGTGCAGCACGCCCTCCATGCGCAGGAGCTTCTCGGTCTCGGCCTCGGTGAGGCTCGACACCGGCACGCCCGTGGACATCGACACCACGTCGGCGATGTCCTCCACGGTGATCTGCTGGACCGTCTTCGAGGAGTCCTCCTGCCACTGCTTCTCGGCCTCCTCGCGCTTGGCCCGCACCTGCGTCTCCTCGTCGCGCAGCTGGGCGGCGCGCTCGAAGTCCTGCTCGCCGATCGCGCGGTCCTTCTCGGCGCGGATGCGGCGCAGCTCGTCATCGAGCTCGCGCAGCTCCTTGGGCAGCGTCATGTTGCGGATGCGCATGCGCGCGCCCGCCTCGTCGAGCACGTCGATGGCCTTGTCGGGCAGGTAGCGGTCCTGGATGTAGCGGTTCGACAGCGACACGGCGGCCTGCAGCGCCTCATCGGTGAAGTGCACCTGGTGATGCGCCTCGTAGCGGTCGCGCAGGCCCTCCATGATGCGCACGGCCTGCTCCTCGTTGGGCTCGTTGATCGTGAGCGGCTGGAACCTGCGCTCGAGCGCGGAGTCCTTCTCGAGGTGCTTGCGGTACTCCTCGAGCGTGGTGGCGCCGATGATCTGGATCTCGCCGCGCGACAGCGGCGGCTTCAGGATGGCGGCCGCGTCGATGGAGCCCTCCGCCGAGCCCGCGCCGATGATGGTGTGGATCTCGTCGATGAACAGCAGCACGTCGCCCGCGTCCATGACCTCCTTGATGACCTTCTTCAGGCGGTCCTCGAACTCGCCGCGGTACTTCGAGCCCGCCACGAGCGCGCTCACGTCAAGCGTGACGAGGCGCTTGTTGCGCAGGAGGTCGGGCACCTGGTTGGCCACGATGAGCTGCGCGAGGCCCTCGGCGATGGCGGTCTTGCCCACGCCGGGCTCGCCCAGGATGAGCGGGTTGTTCTTCTGGCGGCGCGAGAGGATCTGCATGACGCGCTCGATCTCGGCCGCGCGCCCGATGACCGGGTCGAGCTGGCCGTCCCGCGCCTTCTTCGTGAGGTCGGTGCCGAACTCCTTGAGCATGCTGTCGGAGCTGCCGCCCGCCGGCTCGAAGCCCGTGCGGCCCGCGTAGACGGCGCTCTGGCCCACGAGGTCGTTGAGCGCGCCGCGCACGTCGTCGCCCGTGACGCCCATGCGCCCCATGACCTCGAGCGCGGTGCCCTCGCCCTCGCGCACGATGCCGAGCAGCAAGTGCTCGGTGGAGATGTAGGACTGACCCATCTGCATGGCCTCGCGCAGCGAGTTCTCCAGCACGCGCTTCACGCGCGGCGTGAACGAAAGGTGCCCCGACACGTCGGCCGACTCGTCGATGGTGACCACCTGGCGGATGGCTTGCACCACCCCGTCGTAGGTGACGTTCAGGCGCGCGAGCGCCTGGGCGGCCAGGCCGTCCTTCTCCTGGATGAGCCCTAGCAAGATGTGCTCGGTGCCCACGTAGGGCTGGTGCAAGGCCCGCGCCTCATCCTGAGCCAGGACAAGCACCTTGCGCGCCTTGTCCGTGAATTTCTCGAATGACATTGGTGTTGCCTCGTTTCCTGCTTGCGCGCCTACCGTGGCGCGCCTTTCGTGTATCTAGGCCATATTAGCACTCCTGCCACCCGAGTGCCAAAGCAAGCTCCTATGTTACGCCACCGCCATAGAATGCTCATGAGCAAGGTTTATTCACCCTTTCATGCAAGCACGGCATAAAATATACATATCTTTGGTAAGATAAGCATCAAGTTCATGGCAGAGGAGCAGCCCTCATCAGTAGCCCTGGAGACACGTCGAGCAACGTCAAGGTGAAAGGGTAGGCTGCCGAAGGCCATGCGGGCGCTCAAATCCGCATGGACCTGGGGCGCGGCAGAACATGTCGCGCACTGTCGCGTAAAGCGGAGAGCTGCCGTGGTCGAGCGCCAGCTCCCTGTGACGCCCAGCCATGGCGAGGCTTTCCACGGAAAGGAATGGAAGTGGAATTTGTCAACACCGCCTGGGCGTTGGTGCCGGCGCTCGTCGCCATCGTGCTCGCCCTGGCAACCAAGGAAGTCTATGTGTCGCTGTTCGTCGGCATACTCATGGGCGCCTTGCTGGTCGCCGGGTTCGACCCCGTGGCCACGCTCGACGCCATCATCAACGACGGCATGATCCCCGCTGTGGCCGACAACGCGGGCATCTTCATCTTCCTGGTCCTCCTCGGCATGATGGTGGCCCTCGTGAACAAGGCTGGCGGCGCCAGCGCGTTCGGCAAGTGGGCCGCCGAGCACGTGACGTCACGCGTCGGCACGCAGATCGCGGCGTTCGCGCTCGGCGTGCTCATCTTCGTGGACGACTACTTCAACTGCCTGACGGTCGGATCGGTCATGCGCCCGCTGACTGATTCGAAGAACGTCTCGCGCGCGAAGCTGGCGTTCATCATCGACGCCACCGCGGCGCCCATCTGCATGATCGCGCCCGTGTCCTCGTGGGCGGCCGCCGTCTCCGGCGTGGCCTCCGACCTCAACGTCAACGGCATCGAGCTGTTCATCAACGCCATCCCGTTCAACTTCTACTCGCTGCTCATGATCGTGTTCGTGGTCGGCCTCATCTTCCTCAACTTCGACTACGGCCCGATGGCCAAGGCCGAGATCGAGGCCTACAAGAACGGCAAGCTCGGCTCGCTCGGCGGCGACGTGGCCGTGAAGAACACCCGCGCGAGCCTGTGGGACATGCTCGTGCCCATCATCGTGCTCATCGTGTGCTGCATCGGCGGCATGCTCTACGTGGGCGGCTTCTTCGGCGGCGAGACCGCCGGCAGCGTCATCGACGCGTTCGGCAACACCGACGCCTTCGTGGCCCTGCCGTGGGGCTCGCTGATCGCGATCACGTTCGCCTTCCTGTACTTCCTAGCGCGCCGCCTGCTCACGCTGCGCGAGGCGTCTGAGTCGTTCGCGAGCGGCTTCAACGCCATGGTGCCCGCGATCCTCGTGCTCACCTTCGCCGTGACGCTCAAGAACATGACCGGCCTGCTCGGCGCCGACGTGTTCGTGGCCGGCCTCATGGAGGGCGCGGCCCCGGGCCTGTTCAACCTGCTGCCCGCCGTGATCTTCCTGGTCGCCGTGTTCCTCGGCTTCTCCACGGGCACGAGCTGGGGCACGTTCGGCATCCTGATCCCCATCGTGATGCCCATCTTCTCGAACGACCCGACGCTGCTCATCATCGGCATCTCCGCCTGCCTGGCGGGCGCCGTCGCAGGCGACCACTGCTCGCCCATCTCGGACACCACCGTCATGGCGTCGGCCGGCGCGAACATGAAGCACGTCGACCACGTGTCCACGCAGCTGCCCTACGTGATCACCATGGCGGCCATCTCGTTCGTGATGTTCGTGATCGCGGGCTTCGTGCAGAACGCGTTCATCTGCCTGCCGATCGGCATCGTGCTCACTCTGGGCACCCTGGTCGTGCTGAAGAAGACCGTCGGCAAGAGCGTGAAGGACCTCGGCCCCGCGAAGGTCATCGACCCGGAGGCGGAAGCCGCCCAGGTGTAGGCGCACGTGGAAGCCGCCCGGGCATAGGCGCGTTCAGGCGCAGGCACGCACCCCTGCGCAGGTGCACGTCCTTACGTAGGCACGCTCCCCTGCGCTTTTGCGCACGCTCCAGAAACACGAGAAGGCCCCGCGGGGCCTTCTCTTTTTGCAACTCGCAGAGGGGCAAGGAACGGGACAGGCCGTTTCCCAGGTCGCCCCATCCGGGCCGCCTCGTCCGCCCTGGACCCTTGGGGCCGAAGCACCGACAACGCCCTTTCTGCATCCATGATTCTGAAAAGCTGGATGGAAAACACCCGTTATCGGCGATTCGAGCCCCGAAAACCACCGACAACGGTGCTTTCGCATCCACTTTCCTCGGGAGATCGCCGACAACGGCCCCTTTTCATCCAGAATCGCCTGAGGGGTGGATGAAAAAGCACCGTTGTCGGTAGCGTTGCCGGCAATCAGCAAATCCTGCGTCGGGAACGCAGCCGGGCCGCGCCGGGAGATGCGGTTTGCCACCCCCGGCACGGGGCTGATGGGCTAGTAGAGCTTCGCGCCGGCGGGGATGCGGTCGCTCACCATGAGGAGGTTCAGGCGCTCCTCGGGCTGGCCGTCCTCGCCCGGCTCCTCGTGGATGGCCGACAGTAGCATGCCGCAGGAGTAGACGCCCATCATCTTGCGCGGCGGCAGGTTGGTGATGGCGATGAGCGTGCGGCCCACCAGCTCCTCGGGCTCGTAGTACGCGTGGATGCCCGAGAGGATGACGCGGTCGGCGTCCGTGCCGTCGTCGAGCGTGAACTGCAGCAGCTTCTTGGACTTGGGGACGGCCACGCACTCCTTCACCTTCACGGCGCGGAAGTCCGACTTGCTGAAGGTGTCGAAGTCGACCTCCTCCTCGAAGAGCGGCTCGATGACCACCTTCGAGAAGTCGATGGGCGCGGGAGCCTCAGCAGCCGAAGCGGAGGCATCTGCAGCCGGGGTCGGAGCCGTAGCCGCCGCTGCAGCCGCAGCCGCCGCAGCCGTCTCCGCTGCAGCCGCAGCAGCTCCCGCAGGCTTCGCGCCACCTGCCGGAACTTCGTCCTTCATGTGGGGGAACAGCAGGACGTCGCGAATGGTCGGCGCGTCGGCGAGCAGCATGACCAAGCGGTCAATGCCCACGCCCACGCCGCCAGCCGGCGGCATGCCGTACTCGAGCGCGCGGATGTAGTCGTGGTCGAAGCCCATGGCCTCGTCGTCGCCCATGTCCTTCGCCTCAACCTGCACGCGGAAGCGCTCGGCCTGGTCAACCGGGTCGTTGAGCTCGGTGAAGGCGTTGGCGTACTCGTGCCCGCAGATGAACAGCTCGAAGCGCTGCGTGAGCTCGGGGTTGTCGGCCTTCTTCTTCGCGAGCGGGCTCACCTCGAGCGGGTGGTCGACCACGAAGGTGGGCTGCACGAGCTTGCTCTCAGCCACGGCCTCGAAGATCTCGGCGATGAGCTTGCCCTTGCCCCACGCGTCCTCCGCGTGCCCGCCGCTTCGCTCCAGGATGGCCACGAGCTCCTCGCGCGTGCGGTCGAAGCTCACGTCCTCGCCCGCGCCCTCGCTTGCCAGCTCGACCATGGACGCGCGGCGCCACTCGCCCGACAGGTCGATCTCCGTGCCCTGGTAGGTGATCTGCAGCGTGCCGCACGCCGCCAGCGCCGCCGCCTGGACGTAGCCCTGCGTGAGGTCCATCATGCCGTTCAGATCGGAGAACGCCTGGTAGGCCTCCATGGTGGTGAACTCGGGGTTGTGGTACGGGTCCATGCCCTCGTTGCGGAACTGGCGCCCGATCTCGAACACCTTCTCGAAGCCGCCCACGAGCAGGCGCTTCAGGGGCAGCTCGGTGGCGATGCGCAGGTAGTAGTCGCGGTCGAGTGCGTTGAAGTGCGTGGTGAAGGGCTTGGCGTTCGCGCCGCCGATGATCGGGTGCAGAAACGGCGTCTCGACCTCGTAGAAGCCCTGGTCCTCCATGTAGCGGCGGATGGCCGACACGATCTTGAAGCGCTTCTCGAACACGCTGCGCACCTCGGGGTTGACCACCAGGTCAACGTAGCGCTGGCGGTAGCGCGTCTCCTTGTCGGTCAGGCCGTGGAACTTCTCGGGCAAGGGCCGCAGGCTCTTGCTGAGCAGCTCGAAGGACTCCACCGCCACGGACAGCTGGCCGCGCTTCGTGCGCATCATGGTGCCGTGCACGCCGATCCAATCGCCCACGTCGAGGTCCTTGCACCGCGCGAAGGCGTCTTCGCCGAGCGCGTTGATGCGGCAGAACAGCTGGATGGTGTCGGTGGCGTCCTGCAGCTCCAGAAACGCGATCTTGCCCTGCACGCGCTTGGCCATGATGCGGCCGGCCACGTCGACGGCGTCCTCGGTGGAGTCGCCGTCCTCAAGGTGCCCGTACAGCTCGTTCAGCTGCGCCACGTGGTGCGAGTAGGCGAAGGCGTGCCCGTAGGGGTCCTCCCCCGCCGCGATGAGCGCGGCGCGCTTGGCGCGGCGCACCTCGATGGGGTCGTCTTCGATGGCCTCGGGGGCCTTGTTGTTCTCGGTCATATGAATCCTTGTCTCATATCACAGGCAGTTCGCAACGTCAGCGAGAAGGGCTGAGGTGCCCCGCGTTGCCGTGAAAGCTTGAGGAAGCGCACTTCGTACGCGACGAAAGCTCAGAGCGGCAAGGCGGGGTGCCCCAGCCCTTCGCAGCATCGGCCAGCCCCGCCGCCGCATGGGCGACGGCGAAGCGCCCTTAGTGCTCGATCTTCAGGATCTCCATCGTGATCTCGCGGCCGGTCGGGCCGGTGGTCTCGATGTGGTCGCCCTTCTTGTGGCCCAGAAGCGCCGCGCCCACCGGCGACTCGTTGGAGATCTTGCCGGCAGCCACATCGCTCTCCGCGCCGCCCACGATGCTGAAGACGCGCTCGCGGCCGTTCATGTTGACCGTGACGGTCGAGCCGATGTTCACCTTGCTCGAGCGCTTCGGCGTGTTCACCACGGTGGCCTCAGACAGGATGCGGCTGATCTCGGCGATGCGCGCCTCCATCATGCCCTGCTCATTCTTCGCGTCATCGTACTCGGAGTTCTCGGAGATGTCGCCGAACTCGCGCGCCACCTTGATGCGCTCGCCGATCTCGGCGCGCTTCTCGGTCTCGAGGTAGTGGAGCTCGTCCTCGAGCTTCTCACGGCCTTCCTGCGTAAGGATGTAGTTGCTGTCTGCCATTGACTTGCGTCCCCTTCTAACAAAGCAGCACGCTTGAGCTGACAAGCGTGCCACCTATCCGCTATGGAAGCGCCCAGCCGCGCGAGGCGGCTCGGCGCGCGTAACCTGCCCTACTCGGGCTTCTTCTTGACGACCTTCTTGGTGACCTTCTTCTGAGCAGGCTCCTCCTCGACGACCTCGACGACCTCGTCGTCAGCGGCCTCCTCGACCTCCTTCTCGCCTGCGCCCATGCCTTCGCGCAGGTTCTTCACCGTCTTGCCCAGCGCGCTGCCGAGCTTCGGAAGGTTCTTCGGGCCGAAGATAAGCAGGATGACCACGAGAATGATAAGAAGCTCGGGCACGCCCATTCCCAGAATTCGCATCAGATCCTCCGTAAAGGCTCACGCAGGGCGGAGCCCCGCATATGTGGGCAGGGCTGCAAGCCCCGCGATTTCTACCGCTCGTCAGGGTAGCACAACATGCCCACCGCGACGCGCTCTCCCTTACAAAGAACACAGGCGCCCCGCATACGGCGCCTGCGAGCACCTGCTGCCGAGGAACGGGGGCTGCGAGGCGCAGCGCCCGAAGACGCGCAAGCGCCCTCCCGGCGGGAGGGCGCTTGGCTGGCCGCTTGCCTCTCGGCCGCGCTTCCCGGCCGCGCTTCTCGGCTGGCTAGCGGTTGATGTTGTAGAAGGCGTTCATGCCGGCGTAGACGGCCTGGCTGTCAAGCTGCTCCTCGATGCGGATGAGCTGGTTGTACTTCGCCACGCGGTCGCTGCGGCAGGGCGCGCCAGTCTTGATCTGGCCGGTGTTGCACGCCACGGACAGATCGGCGATGGTGGTGTCCTCCGTCTCGCCGGAGCGGTGGCTCATCACGCACGCGTAGCCCGCCTGCTTCGCCATCTCGATGGCCTCGAGCGTCTCGGTGAGGCTTCCGATCTGGTTCACCTTGATGAGGATGGCGTTCGCGCACCCCAGCTCGATGCCCTTGGCCAGGCGCTTGGAGTTGGTGACGAACAGGTCGTCGCCCACGAGCTGCACCTTGTCGCCGATGCGGTCGGTGAGCATCTTCCAGCCGTCCCAGTCCTCCTCGGCCATGCCGTCCTCGATGGAGATGATCGGGTACTTCTCCACCAGGGCCTCCCAGTAGTCCACCATCTCGGCGCTCGTGAGCTCGCGGCCCTCGCCCGCCAGGACGTACTTGCCGGTCTCGGCGTTGTAGAACTCGGTGGACGCCGGGTCCATGGCGAACATGATGTCGGTGCCGGGCTTGTAGCCGGCCTTCTCGCACGCCTCGACGATGTACTTCAGCGGCTCCTCGTTGGTCTTGAGGTTGGGGGCGAAGCCGCCCTCGTCGCCCACGCCGCCGCCGAGGCCCGCGTCATGCAGGACCTTCTTCAGCGTGTGGTAGATCTCGGCGCACCAGCGCAGCGCCTCGGCGAACGTGGTGGCGCCCACCGGCATGATCATGAACTCCTGGAAGTCCACGTTGTTGTCGGCGTGCACGCCTCCGTTCAGGATGTTCATCATGGGCGTGGGGAGGATGTGCGCGTTCACGCCGCCCACGTACTTGTACAGCGGCAGGTCGGCCGACTCGGCCGCCGCGCGCGCCACGGCCAGGCTCGCGCCCAGGATGGCGTTCGCGCCCAAGGCGCCCTTGTTCTCGGTGCCGTCCACCTCGATCATGGCGTCGTCAACCGCGCGCTGGTCGTCAGCCTCGAGGCCCAGAAGCGCCTCGGCGATCTCCTCGTTCACGTGGGCGACCGCGTCCTGCGTGCCCTTGCCCATGTAACGGCCCTTGTCGCAGTCGCGCAGCTCAACAGCTTCGAACGCGCCGGTCGATGCTCCCGAGGGCACGGCTGCGCGGCCGAATGCGCCGTCCTCCAAGACGACCTCGACCTCAACCGTGGGGTTCCCGCGCGAGTCGAGGATCTCACGCCCGTACACGTCGATGATGACGCTCATGTGTGCCTCCTAGCAGACAACGGATGCTTCCTTGCAGGTCAAATCATAGCACGACTGCGAGCGCGGCGCACAGGGCGCACCCCCCTGCGAGCACGATGGCGCTGCGCGCGGTGAAGCGACGCGGGGAGAGGGCGGTGCGCGGGCCTGCGCCGTAGCAGCGCGCGTCCATGGCCTGCGCGAGCACGTCGGCGCGGCGGAACAGCCCCACGAGCACCGGCACGAACACGCCGCCCCAAGCGCGCAGGCGCGCCATGAGGCCGCCGTCGAACGCCGCGCCGCGCGACCGCTGGGCGTCGCGCACGCAGACGAGCTCCTCGTACATGAGCGGGATGAAGCGCAGGGCGACCGAGCAGACGGCGGCGACGTCGTCTGCGGGCAGGCCGACGCGGCGCGCGGGGCGCAGAAAGCCCGCGAGCGCGTCTGAGAGCTCGGTTGAGGTCGACGTGAGGCTCACCGCGAAGCTGGCGAGCACGAGCGCCACGATGCGCGCGCCGAGAAAGCAGCCGCGCAGCGGGTCGGCGAGGTTGAACAGCACGGAGAGCGCGGCGAGCGCGAAGGCGGGAGCGCCGAGGCGCAGCACGCGCGACGGCGGCAGGCGCGCCATGAGCAGCGCGATCGCGAGCAGGGCCGCCATGCAGGCCATGCCCGCCCAGGTGTCGACGAAGAAGAGCGCGGACGAGTACGCCGCGAGGATCGCGACTTTCGCGCGCGCGTCGAGGCGGTGGACGGGCGATGGGTTCGTCGGGCTGGCTGGCATGTGCGTCTGCATGCGAGCAGTATGCCACATCACGCCCGCGCGCGCAGCAGCGAGCAGCGGAACCGCGCGCTCAGGGCAGGGCGCCGTCCTCCGGGCATGCCGCCGCGCGCGCAGCAGCGCAGCGGGACGCTAGCTCGTCACCTTGAGCGCCACAAGCGTACGGAACTCGCGCCCCGTGCGCTTGGCCTCGAACGTGCCGTCGTAGCGCTCGGCGATGGCGTCGAGGATGATGGTGCCCCACCCGTGCTCGCGGAAGGGCGCGCGGGGCTCGGGCACGGGGAGGGAGGGCGCGCCATCGCCTGCGGCCGCCGGATCGCCCGCAGGGTCGCCCGCGGCCGCCGGATCGCCCCCAGCCGCCCCAGCCACTTGACCGTCCGCGGCCACCGCTCCGGCCGCGGCCGCTTCCGCCGCCTCCGCCGCGATCCTCGCGTCCAAGATCTCATCAGCTGCGCTGCGGCAGCTGTTCGTCGCCTCGAGCATGAAGAACCCGCCCGCCACGCGCGCCTTCATGGTGATGAAGCGCTCCGAGGCGGGGTTCACCTGCGCGCATGCCGCGATGGCGTTGTCCATCACGTTGGAGAACACGGCGCACAGATCGACGTTCCGCACCGCCAGGTCATACGGCACCTGCAGCGCGAGATCCGTGCGGATGCCCTGCTGGGCGCACAGCTCCAGCTTCGAGTCGAGCAGCGCGTCGACCACCGGGTGCCCGCACGAGCTCGGCCGCACGCGCACCCAGGCGGAGGCGCTCCTCATCTGCCGCCTCACGTTCTCGACCATGTCCTCGGGCGCCTCGCCCGCCTCAACCGCCTCGAGCTCGTCGAGCGCGCGCACCACCCGCTTGAGGCGCCCGGCGATGTCAGCCTTGGCGTGGCGCGCGTCGGCCGCGTCGGCCTCGAGGCGCGCGAGGTGCTCGACCTGCAGCTCCATCTGCTCGCGCAAGACGCGCTCGCGCTCCTCCACGAGGTCCTTCTCCTCGGATGCGTTCAGCGCCTTCACCAGCACCACGTCGCCCGCCGCGCACAGGCCGCCCGACGCCACGACCAGCGCGTAGAACCACGTGGGGACGTCGTTCATGATGAAGCACACCAAGAGGAACGCCATGATGACGACCTGCATGCCGGGGATGAGCACGTTCGCCCACCAGCGCAGGCGCGAGTAGCGGCGCAGGCGGCGCGCGAACATCACCGTCACCACCGCGAGCACGAGCACCACCGCGCAGGCTATGACGAGGCGCACCGTCATGAGCGCTCCCCTTCCGCCCGCACGCCCACGCTCGCGACCCGCGAGCCCGCCGCCCGTGAGCCCGCAACTTGCGGACCCGCCGCGCCCGCATCGGAGCCCTCGCCGGGCGAGCCCGCCGCCCGTGCGCCCGCGCTCGCAGCCGACCCCACGCTCTGCTCGAGCGCGTCGCCCCGCTCCTCGCAGCAGGCCTCCATGGCCTCGGCGATCTCGCGAGCGCGCACGAGGTCGCCGCGCACGATGAGGTCGTTGACCACCTGCAGCTGGTTGCGCACGTCATGGCGCAGGCGCGCCACGCCCTCGATGCTCTTCACCACATGCTGGTACCGTTCCAGATAAGCGCTCAGCTGCTCCTCGAGCATGCGCACGCGCCCCTCGGCGCGCCGTCGGCGCTCGAACCGGTCGACGACCACCATCAGGTACACGTCGACCACCACGCATGCCAGGCTCAGCGTCATGCTTCCCATGCTGAGGAAGAGCTTCTCGCCCCCGAGGAACTGCATGGCGTAGATGCACAGCGACAAGAGCAGCGTCTGCGTGATGAGCAATCCGGCGATGAAGGGGAACCCGTGCCCGTGTCCCTCGCCCGAGAGCTTTCGCAGCGCCATGCCCGAAGAACCCAGAAGCAGCACCACGAGGAGCAGGTGCATCACGCGCACCAGCCAGAACTCCGGCATGAGCGCGCTCGGGTCATCCCCACGCACCGTCAGCATGCCCGTGAGCGCATACCACAGGACCATGCCGAGCACCTCGGACACCGACATCGCGATGAACAGGATCACCAAGGCGAAGACGCGGTAGCCCGCACGTCCCCTCGACATGACGTACGGCAGAACGAAGTACTCCGCCAGGCCGATGACCAGGCGAACGAGCGGCAAGATGTCCAAGCGGACGAGCGAGGTGCTTATGCTCATGGCCATGCGCAGCACCCAGAACAAGGGGACGTTGCGTATGTTGAGCACTTTCGTGCAAGCAAAGGCGTACACGATCTCCACGGGAAGAACGCTCAGCGCCTCGATTGCGTCAATCCACGTCAACCAGCTTGCACCTTTCCCCGTGGCGCGCTACAAGCCAGCGCGCAAATGCGACAGAAGCTCTTCCTTCACGTACTTGCGGCGCTTCTGGCTCACCGGCACGCTCGCGCCGGAGAGCAGCACCACCTCGTCAGCGCGCAGCTCGGACACGTTGTCCATGTTGACGAGGAAGCTCTTGTGGCACTGCATGAACGACGCAGGCAGAAGCTCGGACATGCGCGCGAGCGAGCCGTACGTCTCCACCACGCCGTCGGCGCCGTGGATGCGGATCTTGCGGCGGTCGCTCTCGACGTAGTCGACGCGCTCGGGGAGGATGCGGATGATGTTGCCGCCCACCGACACGGCCAGCGGGCGGGACAGCGCGGCCTCCAGGTTGCGCAGCGCCTTGTCGATGGCGTCGAACAGCTCGGCCTGGTCGATCGGCTTCACGAGGAAGTAGATGTGGCTCGACTGGTACACGCGCGTGCAGTTCTCGGCATAGCCCGTGGCGTAGATCACCTGCGTCGAGGAGCCCTCCGGGAAGAGCTCCCTCACCAACTCCACGCCGTCCTCGTCAGCCAGGCAGATGTCCATGAACACGATCCCCGGCACCGCGTCGGAGCTGCCGCGCGCCATGAGCTTGCGCAGCTGAGCGGCGCTCTCGACATGCGTCAACGCGAAAGTCGCGCTCTCGGGATGCTCGCCGACCATGCGCTCCAAGATGCGCGCCTGCTCGAGGTCATCCTCGACTATCAATACGTTCACCATGTTCGATCCCCACGTCACTTCAATGTTGCCAAAAAGTATTATACAGAACGACACCCCCCCCCCCCGAGTAAGACCGCCGCAAACCACGCGGCAAACGGGGGGAAGCTGCATTTTAACCCATTATCATGGGAAAACGCAAAAAAGGAACCGCAGGCGGCATGCGCCTGCGGTTCCCCCTGCTTTGCATAGAGTTCTCGGCGTCCCGCTCGCCGTCTTGCGGCTGGGCCAGCGGGCGCCCCTCGCACCCAAAGGGAAGCGAGCAGCTACTCGGCCTTCTCCTCGGCCGGAGCCTCAGCCTCAACCTTTTCCTCGGCCGGAGCTTCCTCGGCCTCAGCGGCCTTCTCCTCGGCCTCGGGCTCCTCAGCGGGCTCCTCAGCCGGAGCTTCCTCAGCCTCAACGGCCTCGGCGGCCTTCTCCTCGGCCTCGGGCTCCTCAGCGGGCTCCTCGACCTTCTTCGGAGCGGCCTTCTTGGCCTTCGCCGGCTTCTCCTCGGCCTTCTCTGCGTCAGCCTTGAACTTCACGGGCTCGGTCACGAGCTCCATGATGACCATGGGGGCGTTGTCGCCCTTGCGGTTGCCGAGCTTCATGATGCGGGTGTAGCCGCCCGGACGATCCTTGAACATGCCCTGCTCGACCTTCTCGAAGATCTCGCGGACCAGGTCCTTGTCGTTCAGGTAGGCGATGGCCAGACGGCGGGAGTGCAGATCGCCGCGCTTCGCCCAGGTGATGATCTTGTCAACGTCGGGGCGGATTTCCTTAGCGCGGGATTCGACCGTCTTGATGCGGTCGTTCAGGAACAGGGCGGCAACCAGGCTGCGCTTCATAGCCTTGGTGTGGCTCCAGTCGGTGCCCAGCTTGCGCCCCTTCTTGTAGTGTCTCATGATCTTAAGTCTCCTAAAGCTTCAAATTGAGGTCCATGGAAATGAGCTTGTCCTTCACTTCCTCGATGGACTTCGCACCAAAGTTTCTGATGTTCAGCAGGTCGTTCTCGGAGAACTCCACGAGCTGGCGCACCGAGTGGATGCCCGCGCGCTTCAGGCAGTTGTAGGAGCGGACCGACAGGTCCAGATCCTCGATCTGCTTGTCGAGCTCGGCGTTGGTCTCCTGACCCTCCGGCGCGAAGATGGAGGGAACCTCGCCCTCCTCCTCGTCAGACGCATCGGAGAGGCTCAAGAACGCCCCCATGTACTGGTTGATGATGTTGGCGGCGCGGCACACGGCCTCGGTCGGGGCGATGGAGCCGTCGGTCTCAACCTCAAGGACCAGCTTGTCGTAGTCGGTGCGCTGACCAACGCGCGTGTCGGTCACGTTCATGGTGCAGCGGCGCACGGGCGAGAACAGCGAGTCGACGTGGATGACGCCGATGGGGTCCTCGGTGCGCTTGTTGCGCTCGGCGGAAACGTAACCGCGGCCGATGCCGATGCGGATGGTCATGTCGAGCTGACCGCCGTCAGCCACCGTGGCGATGACGTGCTCGGGGTTCACGAGCGTGAACTCCGTGGGGACCTCGAGGTCGGCGCCGGTGACGGTGCAGGGGCCCTCGGCCAGCACGTGGGCGGTGGCCTCCTCGACGTCCTCGGTGAGGGCGCTGAAGACCAGGCCCTTGACGTTCAGCACGATGTCGGTGATGTCCTCGATCACGCCCTCGGCGGTCGTGAACTCATGCTGCACGCCCTCGATCTGGATGGCCGTAGCCTTCGCGCCATCCAAGGAGGACAACAGCACGCGGCGCATGGAGTTGCCCAACGTGTTGCCGTAGCCACGCTCGAGCGGTTCCACGATGTAGCGAGCTACCGTGTCGTTTACTTCTTCCGTTGTAACAGTCGGCCTCATGAACTCCGTCATGTGTGAGTAGCCTCCTTACTTTGCCGCGGTTATTTCGAGTAAAGCTCGACGATAAGCTGTTCGCGGATGTCGGAATCGATCTGATCGCGCTGCGGAAGAGCGAGCACGCTGCCCTGCAGCTTCTCGATGTCAACCTCGAGCCAAGCCGGAACCTGGGTGCGCTCGTTGGAGATCAGAGCGCTCTTGATGACGAGCATGTCGCGGGCCTTGGGGGCCACGGCGACGAGGTCGCCCGGGCGAACGCGGAAGGACGGGATGTCGACGCGGCGGCCATTCACCTGGATGTGGCCGTGACGGACCTGCTGGCGGGCCTCAGCGCGAGACTTCGCGAAGCCGAGGCGGTACACCACGTTGTCGAGGCGGGACTCGAGCACGCGGAGCAGGTTCTCGCCGGTGATGCCCTGCTGGCGGTTGGCGATGTCGTAGTAATGGCGGAACTGCTTCTCGAGCACGCCGTAGATGCGCTTGGTCTTCTGCTTCTCACGCAGCTGGGTGCGGTATTCGCTTTCCTTCACGCGCTTCTTGCCGGCCTCGCCCGGTGCGTAGTTGCGGCGCTCGAGTGCGCACTTCTCGCTGTAGCAGCGATCGCCCTTCAGGAAGAGCTTCGCCCCCTCGCGACGGCACAGACGGCAGTCCGCTCCAGTATAACGAGCCATAAGTATCGATCCTTTCAGTTACACGCGACGACGCTTGCGCGGACGGCAACCGTTGTGCGGGATGGGGGTGCAATCCTGAATGCTGGCAATCTCAAGGCCGGCAGCCTGCAGAGAGCGGATAGCCGTCTCGCGGCCGGAGCCGGGGCCCTTGACGAACACGGAGACCTTGCGCAGGCCGTGCTCCATAGCCGTCTTGGCAGCGGCCTCCGCAGCCATCTGCGCCGCGAACGGCGTGGACTTGCGGGAGCCCTTGAAGCCCACCGTGCCGGCGGACTGCCAGGAGATCACATTGCCCTGGGGATCGGTGATGCTGACAATGGTGTTGTTGAACGTAGACTTGATGTGAGCAGCGCCCACGGCAATGTTCTTACGCTCGGAACGCTTGATGCGCGTACGTACGTTTTTCTTAGCCACGATGCTCCCTCACTACTTCTTCTTGCCGCCGATTTGCTTGCGCGGACCCTTGCGGGTGCGAGCGTTCGTGTGCGTGCGCTGACCGCGAACGGGCAGGCCCTTGCGGTGACGCAGGCCACGATAGCAGCCGATCTCCATCAGGCGCTTCACGTTCTGGGAAACCTCGCGATGCAGGTCGCCCTCAACGTGGAGGTTCGCCTGGATGTAGTCGCGGAGCTTGACGAGCTCCTCTTCGGTGAGGTCGTCGGTGCGCGTGTCGGGGTTGATGCCGGTCTCGGCGAGAACCTTCTTCGAGGTGGTCAGGCCGATGCCGTAGATGTAGGTCAAGGCGATCTCAATGCGCTTATTGCGAGGAAGATCGACGCCAACAAGACGTGCCATGTTATCTGCTTCCTTTCTTCCTAGCCCTGACGCTGCTTATGGCGCGGGTTCTCGCAGATGACGAGCACCTTGCCATGGCGTCGGATGATCTTGCACTTGTCGCACATTTTCTTGACCGAAGGACGTACCTTCATATCACTTTCCTTTCGGTTATGCGGTTTGCTCTATACATTAACGCCCAGCCGCTGGCGATAATTTTCGAACTGCTTCTCGGCTTGCTTACTTGAACCTTGCTTGTACCTTACTTGAACCGGTAGGTGATGCGCCCGCGGTTCAGGTCGTACACGGACAACTCGACGGTCACCTTGTCGCCCGGCAGAATCTTGATGTAGTGCATGCGCATCTTGCCGGAAATGTGGGCCAGGATGCTGTGCCCATTCTCAAGCTCGACCTTGAACATGGCGTTCGGCAATGCCTCAAGCACCGTGCCCTCAAGCTCGATTACGTCTTCTTTAGCCAAAGCCGCCCTCTCTTTACGAGTAGTCAGTAAACAGCGACCGTAGATGCTACCAGAAAGTCAAGCGGTTGTTAAGGAAAAATAGCGTAGAGCGCAAAAAACCAACAAACCGGCGTCTGCTGGTTTCAAAATGACCTGCTTGCCAGGCCCGCGGTACTGAAGCCGCGCAGCTCGTCGGGCAGGGCCCGGGAGCCGCCAGGTACGCGCGCCGCGCTGCGCGATGCAGCCGGCGCCACCGCCTTGTCGGTGGGAGGGGAAGCGCGAGGCCCTGCGGCCCGCGCCCGCCTGCTCGGGCGAGGCGAGAAACCGCCGAGCAGGGCCGAGAAGCCTGGCTGGGGTACCAGGATTCGAACCTAGATAGCTGGTACCAAAAACCAGAGTCCTGCCGTTGGACGATACCCCAAGGGCTTCCTCATGCGTAGATGGTGGGCCGTGAGGGAATCGAACCCGCGACCTTGGGATTAAAAGTCCCCTGCTCTGCCAGCTGAGCTAACGGCCCACTTTGATACGCGAAGTTGTATTGTACCCGCTCGCACGGGCGAGGTCAACGGGAAACGCGCTCTGTGCGAAATGTTGACGGCGTAACTTTGATGGGGGCCATGCTCTCCCGATCTCCTACCAGCCCGTTCCGGCCATTCCGGAGTCGACGGCGGCAGCATAGCGCACCTCGGCCGACATGCCCGCCACGCTCGCGGCCGGCGG
>NZ_JAAKEE010000040.1:0-21285 GCF_011038995.1 Adlercreutzia sp. ZJ242 | reverse complement strand
GAACATGAGAGAGCTTACATCGCCAAAGAACTAGACGTAACTCAAGTTGAAAACGGGTGCGGCTGCATGCGAAATCGGCAATGCGGCTGCACCCGAAACAAACGTGGCTAATCGTTGCAAATAATCAACAATATGAGCATCACGTTTGCGGAACTTGCAAAATATGCTGAAGAAGCCGGGGTATTCCTTGCGTTCTCTAGGCCGCAATTCGAGAGTTATTTGCTGCAGCACTTTGAGCAGTCAAAAGAAACGTCTCGTGATGCGCTCTATGAGAAGATCGGGTCGCATATGGGCTCTTATGGCGATGGCAAATACAACAAGGCAGACTTGCAATGGCTGGAGCGTGGCTAGTAACCCCCCGCGGTACCGGCGATCACCTAACTTGGTACCGGCGATCAGCAAAAGACGGTACCGCGGGTAAGCTGTTTTGGTACCGCTACGCAGCACCTCTCTTCTTCGCAAAATACTCTCTCATGTTGGGACCTTCCAAGTCTATGTAGCGGGCGCCGGTGGCGATGCGGTTGAGGATGGAGTCAGCCATAAGCTCCCCTTCGATGCGCAGGTACCACTCGTTGGGCTCGAGCTGCGAGGCGATGATGGTGGCGCAGCGTCCCTCGCGTGCCTCCATGATCTCGAACAGGTCAACGGAGTTCTGCGTCGATATCGGCGTGGTCATGAAGTCGTCCAAAATAAGCAAGGGGACTGTCTTGTAGGCATCCATCTTCTCGTAGTAGCTGCCATCGCCCGCGGCGCGGGCGCGATTGAGCTGGTCGCACGCATCGGCAAGGCGCGTGTAGCGCGTCGGGATGAGCTTGCGGCACGCGGCGTTCCCGAACGCCTGGCACAGGAAGCTCTTCCCGCAGCCGGTCTTCGAGATGATGACCATGACCTCGCACCTCTCGACCCAGCCGCAATCGGAATAGCGGAGTATTCGATCTTTGTTGATAGTGCGGTCGGGCAGATAGACCACGTCCTCGACGCAGGCCGAGGGCGTCTTGAACCCGGCTTGCTTCACGTACTTGGCGACCTTGCGGTCGCGCCTGGCCGTGGATTCCGCGTCCAAGAGCATCTCCATCTTCTCCTCGAACGTGAACTTGTCAAAGGAGGCGTCATCGACCATCTCGCGCAGCTTGTCTCCCATCGCCTTTATCCTGAACTGCCTGAACAAATCGAAGTGCTCTTCGGTCAGCATCTCATTCACCGCCCCTTCTGTACGCCTCGGCACCACGCAGACGCCCGGCCGATTTGGCGCGATCCACCAAATCGCCGGGCGCTGTCTGCGCAAGGGGCCTGTTGTTCGCCCGCACTTGAGCATCCGCCGCCCTCATGGCGAGGATTGCTTTCTTGAGCGAGGTATAGCTGGGCAGCGCCGACGCGGCGTTCGCCTTGGCGCACGCGCGCTCGAGCAGCTCCGGCGCGTAGGTCTTAGAGAGCCCGAGGATGTTGCGGCAGGAGACGAACGACTGCTCCACGACCGCACGACTTGCGAGCACCCGCCCGACCGCGGCCTCGGTCTCGGGGCCGACGCGCCGCGCCCACGACCTGAACCGGTCCGGCGACCAGGGGTCGTCGAGGGCCGCGTGGTTCTCGGGCATGTGGTCCGCGTTCGTGGAGTACTGCCCCTTGCGCCCGCGAAGGCGCGGGTGCGCGGCCACCGTCCGGCCGCCGTGCAGGATGGACACCTCGCCCGGCGTCAGCTTCACGTCGACCTGCTCTCCTATGAGGGAGTGGTCGACTGAGTAGTGCATGTAGTCGACCGTGACGTGGTAGTCGGGCGCGACCTTGGCGCTTCTCCACTCGCACATCTCGTAGCGTTCGGCGGGAAGCGGCTCAAGGTGCATGCATTCCTCTTCCTTAAAGACCGACTCGCGCGAGCCGTCCTTCGCAGAAAACGGGCGGGAGTTGAGCCATGCGGTTCTCTCCGCGCAAAACTCGTTGAATTCTTCTAAGGTGTAGAATGCCGTCTCGGAAGCGGGGCCGATTATCCATTGCTCGACCAGGTCCACGCACGATTCCGCAACGCTCTTGTCACGCGGCTTGCGAACGCGTGCGGGCACGATGGCGGCCCCGTAGTGCTCGGCAAAGCGCTCGTACTCCCTGTTCACGAGCGTGACGCGCGGGATGTTCGTGCGGTCGGTCGCCGTGGCGGCGTTGTCGGGCACCCACATGCGCGGCACGCCGCAGAACTCCTCGAACGCGTGCATGTGTCCTTCTTGCCATGGCTTCTGCCCCATACTGCAAAAACCCTCGGCCCAGAACTTGCCGGAGAAGGGCAACGTGACGACGAGCACGTAGGCTTTTGTCTTCGCACCCGTCAATTTGTCTGTCAAAGAGGCGGTGTCGCCTGCCCAGTCGATATAGCACTTGGCCCCGGCCTCGTGCACGAAGTGCCTGGTCGCATCCATCTTCTCTGCCTTCTCGGCGAACATTTCGCAGAAGGTCTGATAGGCGTAGGCGAGCCTGCCCTCAGCTGCTGCGCGCTCGCAGTACTCGATCCAGAAGAGCTTGACCGGGAGCTTCCTGCTCTTCTTCTTGCGCTCTACGAGCGCCTCCATGTCGGGCTGGAGGTACGCGTTGTTTAGCTTTCGCTTCTCTTTGGGGAAGAGCAAGTCATCAACAGCTCCGGCATCCATCGAGCTCACCGCATCGAAGGTCAGGTCGTGCTCGCGCATCGCCTTGGCGGCTGTCGACACGTCGCGCTTGCTGACGTGCAGCGCGGCCGCTATGTCAGATTGGCTGGCCCCTCCTTTCGTGAGCATCATGAGGATCTTCTTGTTCTTAGACATAGGCATCGAGCCTCCTTCCATGAAAACGCGCCCCGGACTGGGCGCGCACCATGGAATTCTAAGCTCGGCCCTGGCGGTACCAAGTGTGCTTACCCGCGGTACCAAGTTTGCTGACTGCCGGTACCAACTTATGCTGACTGTTGGTACCAGAACGGGTTACTAGCCATGGAGCGTATGCTTATGGATAAACCGAAGCTGGTTGACATTGCGATAACAAACTCCGAGCAGAGACAGACCCAGTCAGCATCGCCCTTTTTGACAGTGCAAGATCTAACCCGTCGACTAAAGTCGATGAAGCGTCATTGATGCGGGCAGGACGGCGGTTCCTCGCAGACCACCATCGAGCGCCGAGGGCGACGGTGTCCGCGCTCCCTTATCTACCGAGTCAAAGAACAGGCTTCGGAAAGGGTGTTCTGGATTTCATGTGGTTCAGTTCTCATTTCTCGTATTCTTCAATCCATCCACACTTCTGGCTCTTCTGGTTTTCGTGGGGGATTTCAGGTAGTTTCCCCCTGGTTTCTCCCAACCACACGATTCTTGGAATCTTTCAGTTGGCGCTAGGCATATCCCCAGGTCAGAGAGGTTAGTCTCAAAGAGGCTGTCTGAAGCAGTCATCCGGAGACAGAGAACCGCCCCAACACCCAGCAGGCAGCTTTCAGGCAGGGCCTCCGGGAAGGCAGCCACCTTCCCAGAAGCCCCTATGGCGATCTGTCTCCATGCCATAAGGAGATAAACCATGAGAAACAGAATCGACACCACAGAAAAACGAGATGCAAGCTGCGAGGTGCTAGCATGAACAGCATCAAGCACCTCGCGGGGATACCGGGCTTCCACGCCATCGAACACATCGAATCTGAAGGGTGCATCTCCATCATCCACATATCGTGCAAACCCCGCGACAGAACATGTCCTGCATGTATGTGGGAATAGAGGGATCATCCACGGCCACGAGAAGCGAAGCATGTTCTGTGCTCCCATAGGAGGCATGCCCACCGCAGCGAGGATCAGGCAAAGACGCTACAGGTGTTCCGCATGCGCTCGTGCGTGGCTCGAGCCAGATGAGATGAGGGGCCCCTTGAGCGCTCACGTGGCAGACGATCTGGTCGCGCTCATCGGCGTCGAGCTCATGCGCCGCCGGTCGGCGAGAATCATCTCGCGACGCTTCGGGCCGAGCGAGGACATGGCGTGCAAGGTTCTTGACGCAATGGATACCCCAAGACCCTATCTGCCAGGCGTGCTGCGCGTCGACGAGCTCGGGGCCGACACGGACGCTGGCAAGACGGGCGCATGCGCGGTCGACGGGATGCGCGGGGTGCTGATCGACGTTCTGCGCGACCGCAGGCCGGAGACACTCGACGCATGGTTCTCCCAGCTCGGCGAAGAAGAGCTCAGGTCGGCCGGCTGCCTTTGCTGCGACATGCGCTGGGGGTTCGTCAACGCCGCCGAGCGCTGGCTCCCCTGTGCCGAGGTGTGCATCGATCGCTTCCATGTCGTACGTTGCACTACCAAGGCGTTCGGCAAGGTTCGCGCGAGGCCGCGGCGCGAGGCGGGCTCCGACGTCAAGCGGGGTCTCAGGAAAGCGCGCAAGCTCTTCTTGACGAGGGAGCCCCATCTCGAGGACTTGGATGCCAAACGCGTCGAGTCCGGGAAAGAGCCCCTTGCCCACCACGTCGAATACCTGCTCGGGATGAGCGAGGAGCTCGCGGAAGCCTACGCAAGACCGCAGGCGTTCTATTGCTTCGTCGACGAGCAAGCCGACGCTCAGAACAGAAGACGGGCTTTCGGCAACTGGATCAGCGTCAGCCAGTCCTGCGGCGTACCCGAGGTGGAATCTGCGGCGAAGACGTTCAAGGGCGTCGGCGATTGTCCAAACGGCGATAAGGGCAGGAGATGGCGCCCGCATGACGGCGCAAAAAGCCGCTCAGGCCCGGTCTGCCTCTCCCTACCTCAGCAGCCTCGCGGGGACGCCCACGTAGGTCCCCGGCTCCTCTATGTCCCCGACGACCACGGCGCCCGCGCCCACCATGCACCCGCCGCAGATGCTGACGTTGTTGCTCACGACGCTGCCGACGCCGAGCCAGGTCCCGTCGCCCACCGTTACCGCGCCCGCGACGTGGGAGCCCACCGAGACGTGGGCGAACCTGCCGATGCGGCAGTCGTGGTCGACCGTGGCCCCCGTGTTGACGATGGCGCCCTCGCCGATGCGGACGTCGGAGTTGACGACGGCCCCCGCCATGACAACGGAGCCCCTCCCGACCTCGACGCGTCGGCTGACGGAGGCGGCGGGGTGCACCAGCGTGACGGCGCGCCCGCCGAGCCCCCGCTGGATGCGCTCGCGAGCGCGAGCGTCCCCGATGGCGACGAAGAAGTCAGTCTCGGGGAAGCTCCCCCAGTCCGACGCCCTGCCGACGACGGGCAGGCCCGCGCACTCGGCCGAGCCCTCCGCGTCATCCAAGAACGCGACGTCCCGGTACCCGACCCGCATGGCGATGTCGGCCACAACCTTCCCGTGGCCGCCGGCCCCTATGATGATCAGCCTTCTCATTTCACCTCACCTGCCGGCGCTTGACGCGCCATCCTGCGAAGAGGTCCCTGGCCCCGCCGGAGCAAACCCCACGCGCAGAACTTGGACCCACCCCACCGAGGTCCCTCATTCTACGATGCTTTCCTTCCATATGAGTTGCCATCATCTGGCGGGCTTCTGCCCCATTAGGCTAGTCCCTCCGGAACAAATCCCGCGTGTAGACCTTGCCCGCCACGTCGTCGAGGTCGGGGCTCCAGCGGTTGGCGACGATCAGGTCGCACCTCTCCTTGAACGCCTCCAGATCATGGATGACCTCGCTCCCGTAGAGCTCGGGGACATCCAGCGTCGGCTCGTAGACCACCACGGGGATCCCCTTGGCCTTGACGCGCTTCATGACGCCCTGAATCGAGCCCGCGCGGAAGATGTCCGAGCCCGACTTCATGACGAGGCGGTGCACGCTCGCGATAACGGAGTGCTCCACCTTACTCTGTGCCACATTCACGACATCCACGCGATTTATCTGCACCAACAGCACCACCAGCGAGAACACGCATAAATCCAATATCGTAACGAGCCTGGTCATTGCCTTTTCGTCCCTTTGCTGAGCCTGCGCCTCGCACCGGAGAGCAGGCCTGAGGCGAGCCTCCTGCTCGCCAGCAGGTAGGCCGCGTAGACGGCCGAGTAGGCGATCATGGCCGCCGCGTCGTCCAGCAGCGACGTCAGGGCAACGAACGCCGCCGTGATCATGAGCTCGCCCAGAGAGGCCCCGAGGCCCGCCCTCCCGAAGTGCCTCGCGACCATCGTCTCGGCGACGACCGATCGGGCGGCGATGACCGCCGCGGCGCCCAGGGCCATGGCCTCGACCGACCCGAGGGCGTACACGCCCGCGAGGGACGCCGCCAGGGAGAGCGCCACGGCCGCGGCGTTCAGGGACAGGAGCCTCCCCTCCCAGCGAAGCACCTTGAAGAACGTCGTCCCCAAAAGGCTCATCCTCGAGTCGAACACGCATACGGGCAGGAGCAGCGCGAACAGGCCGAGGCTCGCCTCGTACTGGGGCAGCCACAGGGAGAGGACCTGCTTCGCGGGGAAGTACAGGACGTAGACGGCCGGCAGCGCGAGGGCAAGGGCGGCCCGCGCCCTCTCGAAGAACAGCCCGAGCTCCGCCCCGCCCGCGCGCCGCAGGGCCGGGAACAGGACCATGCTCGCCTGGCCGACGAACACCAGGAAGAAGTTGACCATCGTCAGGGAGAACGAGACCTCGCCGAACGCCTCGATCCCCCAGGCGGCGTCGACCACGACCCTCATGACGCCCAGGACGAGCATCGAGGCGACGTTCGCGAGCATCAGCTTGACGCCGACCCTCATGCTCGCGAGGACGTCATGTGCGGCGCGGCCGACGGGCAGCGGCCTCGCGCTCAGGATGTCCCTCCCCCTCCAGGCGCAGAACAGCAGCGCCGCGGCCTTGGCCGAGCCGTAGGACGCGACGTAGGGCTCGAAGTGGTCGGCGCGCAGGATCAGCAGAACAGCCAAGGGCGCGAGGAACACCAGCCTGTCGACCATGACCGAGAAGGAGAACAGCTTCGTCTCGTTCACGGCCTGGAAGACGAACCCGAGGTAGCTGGCGGCGTTGTTGACGAGCATGTAGACCGCCGTGGCGACGAGGACGAAGCGGCGCTCCTCCCCGAAGCCGCCGGAGAGCGCCGCCCCTGCTATGGCAGCTGCGATCACCGCCTGCGCGGCCGTCGCCACGTAGAGCTGGGACGCGACGGAGCGCTTGTCGAGATCGTCCCGACTCCTCCCCCCGTTCAGGAGGTAGACCCCGTCGTTGACCCCAAAATGGAAGAAGCCCGTGTAGCTCGCGTACAGGAGGAAGAGCTGCCAGTAGCCGAACTCCTCCACGCCGAGAACCTTCGGGACGAGCAGGGACGTGATTACGCTCAGGCACATCGCGACGCCCTGGGACGCGAAGGCGACCGACATGTTGCCGAGAAGCGACCTGTAGTCCATTTCCCTGCCCTCCCGACTCGAGGACCGCAGAGGGCTACTCTCCGCCGAGCGGAGGGTGCTTCTTGTCCTTCTCGCTCAGGATGACCTTAGCGGGGTCGAACGCCGCGTCGCCCTGCAGCGGGGGCCACTCGATGCCGATCGCGGGGTCGTCCCACATGAGGCCGCCCTCGTCGCCCGGGTGGTAGACGTCGTCGCACTTGTAGCAGAACTCGGCCGCGTCGGAGAGCACGAGGAACCCGTGGGCGAACCCGCGCGGGACGAAGAGCTGCCTCCTGTTCTCGGCGGAGAGCACCACGCCCTCCCACCTGCCGAAGGTGGGGCTGCCCCCTCTCAGGTCGACCGCCACGTCGAACACCTCGCCGGAGATGACGCGAACGAGCTTCGCCTGGGGGTGCTCTATCTGGAAGTGCAGGCCGCGCAGCACGCCCTTGGCGGACGAGGACTGGTTGTCCTGCACGAAGTCGCAGGCTATGCCGCCGGCCTCGAAGTCGGGTCGCTTGTACGTCTCCGCGAAGCGCCCGCGCTCGTCGCCGTAGGACCTGGCGTCGACGATCACCACGCCCTCGATCGAGGTCTCGGTGAACGTGAAGTTGCCGGACGTGATCTTGTCTCCCTGGGCCATGACCCTCTCCTCCCTACTGCCCCTGCGCGGCGTACTTCCGCTCGGTGGCCTCCTTGGCGGGGCGCCACCAGCTCTCGTTGTCGCGGTACCATTCGATGACCTCGGCGAGGCCCTCCGCGAAGTCGACGTGCCTGGGGCGCCAGCCGAGCTCAGCCCGCAGCTTCGAGCTGTCGATGGCGTACCTTCGGTCGTGGCCCGGGCGGTCGCGCACCCAGTCGAAGTCGTCGGCGGGGCGTCCGAAGGCCCTGAGCACCTCGCGGAGCACGTCGATGTTCGACTTCTCGCCGTCCGCCCCTATCAGGTAGGTCTCGCCGAGGCGCCCCCTCGTGAGTATCGCCCACACGGCCGAGGAGTGGTCCTCGGCGTGGATCCAGTCGCGGACGTTCATCCCGTCGCCGTAGAGCTTGGGGCGCACGCCGTCGATCAGGTTCGTGACCTGGCGCGGTATGAACTTCTCCACGTGCTGGCAGGGGCCGTAGTTGTTCGAGCAGTTGGAGATCGTCACCGGGACGCCGTAGGTGCGGTGCCAGGCGCGCACCAGCATGTCGGATGCCGCCTTGGTGGAGCTGTAGGGGCTCGACGGACGGTACGGGGTCTCCTCGGTGAACCTGGCCGGGTCGTCGAGCGCCAGGTCGCCGTACACCTCGTCGGTGGAGACGTGGTGGAGGCGCTTCCCGAACTTGCGGCACGCCTCGAGGAGCCGGTAGGTGCCCTCCACGTTGGTCTTGAGGAAGGGCTCCGGGCCCGCGATGGAGTTGTCGTTGTGGGACTCCGCCGCGAAGTGGACGACGGCGTCTACCTCCGGGACCAGCTCGTCGAGCAGCCCCGCGTCGCATACGTCGCCCACGACGAGCTTCACCCTGTCCTCGGGCAGGCCCGCTATGTTCTCCGGGTTGCCGGCGTAGGTGAGCTTGTCGAGCACCGCCACGTCGCAGCCCGTGTTCTCCACCACCCAGCGGGTGAAGTTGCTGCCGATGAAGCCGCAGCCGCCGGTGACTATGATCCTCTTGGGTTCGAGCACTCCCGTCCCCTCCTATCTCGAAAGCTCGTCGAACCTGGCGACGTAGGCGGCGAGCGCCTCGCGCCAGGGGCGCATCTCGTCGCCGACCGCGTCGGCCAGCCTCCCGTTGCGCAGCGCGCTGAAGCGCGGGCGGTCGGCGGAGGCGGGGTTCATGCGCTTGTACTCCTCGGACGTGACCCGGACCACCTCGCAGGGAAGCCCGAAGCCCTCCATGACCGCCTCGGCGAGGTCGGCCCAGGAGCAGGTGCCGCCGCCCGTCACGTGGTAGGTGCCGTACCCCTCGGTGAGGGCGACCTTCAGGATCTCGTGGGCCAGGTCGTTGGCGTGCGTGGGGTTGCCCAGCTGGTCGCACACCACCGACACCTCCTCGCGCTCCATGCCCAGGCGCCGCATGGTCTTCACGAAGTTCCTCCCCACGTAGCCGTAGAGCCAGGCCGTGCGCACGACGAACGTGCGGGGGTTGGCGGCGAGCGCCAGCTCCTCGCCGGCGAGCTTCGTGCGCCCGTAGGCGCTGATCGGCCCCACAGGGTCGGACTCCGCGCGCTCGCCGGGCGCGTCCCCCGAGAACACGTAGTCGGTCGACACCTGGACGAGCCTGGCGCCCTGGCGCGCGCTCGCGCGGGCCAGGCTCTCGGGCCCCAGCGCGTTCACCCGGTACGCCCCCTCCTCGTCCGCCTCGCAGCCGTCAACGTCCGTCACGGCGGCGCAGTTCACGACGAGGTCGTACTCGTGCTCTGCGAACCACGCGTCCACGGCGGCCGCGTCCGCTACGTCGAGCTCCCCGCAGTCGACGAAGTCGGCCCGCGCGCCCGCGTACTCGGGCGGGACGGGGCCGACCTCGGCCTCCATGGTCGCGAGGCAGCGCCTGATCTCGCTGCCGAGCTGGCCGTGCGCGCCCGTGACGAGGATCCTCATGGGCTCAGACATCCTTCCCCCCTCCCCTACACGTGGTCGGCGCCGGGGACGAGCCCGCCCTCGGCGACCTTCTTGAGGAACCTGCCGTACTCGGACTTGCCGCAGCGCTCCGCGGCCGCGAGCAGCTCCCCCCTCGTGATCCAGCCGTTCTCGTAGGCGATCTCCTCCACGACCGAGACGGGGAGGCCCTGGGAGCGCTGCACGGCGCGCACGAACTCGCCCGCCTCGGACAGCGACTCCATGGTGCCGGTGTCGAGCCACGCGTAGCCGCGCCCGAGGGTGACCACCGAGAGGCTCCCGTCCTTGAGGTACATGCGGTTGAGGTCGGTGATCTCGAGCTCGCCGCGCGCGCTCGGCCTCACCCGCTTGGCCAGCTCGCACACGCGCGAGTCGTAGAAGTACAGGCCCGTGACGGCGTAGCTCGACTTGGGGCTCTCCGGCTTCTCCTCGATGGACACCGCGTTGAAGTCCGAGTCGAACTCCACCACGCCGAACCTCTCGGGGTCGTCGACGTGGTAGCCGAACACGGTGGCGCCGCCCTCGGACTCGGCGCGCTCGACGGCGCGGCGCAGGTGGCGCTTGAGGCCGTTCCCGTAGAATATGTTGTCGCCGAGCACGAGCGCGCAGGGCTCGCCCGCGACGAACCGCTCGCCGATGACGAACGCCTGCGCCAGGCCGTCGGGCGAGGGCTGCTCGGCGTAGGAGAGCGAGACGCCGAACCGGGAGCCGTCGCCGAGCAGCCGCTCGAAGTTCGGCAGGTCCTCGGGCGTCGAGATGACGAGTATGTCCCTGATCCCCGCCATCATGAGGACCGACAGCGGGTAGTACACCATCGGCTTGTCGTACACGGGCAGGAGCTGCTTGCTCGTGACCGTAGTGAGCGGGTACAGGCGCGTGCCGCTGCCCCCCGCGAGTATTATGCCCCTCATGCTATGTCTCCTCCCTTAATATTATGTTCACACATGTTTGAAGACTGCTATTCCAGCCGCACAACACGAAACCCATCGCCCCCTGATTTCTCCGAGATCAAGCACGGAACACCCAGGGCTGTCACTGCGTAGAGCCGGGAATACTGCTGGCACTGATTTAGCCATTGCGATCATATTTATCTGAAGCGATAGATTTTGGCACCGATCGACCCGAAGCCCCTCGTCCAACCTTTATCGGATGCCTGCCCTCAGCAGTACCCTCTAAAAAGCCGATCATCAAATAGGGGAAGTAGATCATCCAATAAAAGTCGAAAGAAGAGCTGAAGTATGGATTCGTGGCGTTGGCTATAAGTGCGGCAACGAAAGCGACAAGGGTACTTTTGCGCATGTTTTCTTCGAAGGAGCTTTCTCTTGACCTGCTTTTCATTAGACCAAATAAGATAGACCCGAACGCTAAGCAGTAAAAGATCGTCCAGACTATGCCTCCCTGGAATAAAACCACAACATAGGAGGTCTCAAATAAAGTTGGGTTTGCATTCCTGGCATAACCGCTGCTCAAAACACCACCTGCTCCATTTCCGAGAATAGGGCTCTCCAGAAAGCCTCGGAACAACTGATCCATCTGCTCATACCGAACGTTGTCGGCTCCACTTCCCTCAAAAGCCTCCCAGAACCTGTCCAGAATGCCCTGCCAATTGAAGTATCCGCTTCTTACAAGCACCATGACGACAGCTATCACTAGAGCACATACCGCAATGGTCGCCAGCAGGTTTTTCTCGCCCACATGCCTCCGCCCCTCGCCTCCAAAAACGAAGTGAGCAGCGAAGGGAAGAACAGCCACGATCCACAAGATTCTGCGCCCGCTCAAAAACGCAGCGACGAGTCCGAGAGTTGCTGCGACGAAAAGCGGAACGCTTGATCTGCCAACCTTAGAGCTAGAAAGAACAAGGTAAATTAGAAACGGCAAGGCAAATATGAGCGATGAGAGATTTGTGTTGGTAAGGTGCGTGTACCCCTCATGCACTCCAACCGAACCGTCAATGGACACGAAAAGGGAGGCTGGCCACACACCGATAGATACGAGAAGAGAGAGAATCGAATAGATGCTGACAAAGATCGTTGCGACGACGATCGTTCGCACAAAGCCGACAATCTCCCTCTTCGAGAAGAAGCCGGCAGCTAAAAAAGAAAACAGCAGCGTATAAGCAACCCCGAGGCGTAAACTGTCGAGCACATAATTGCTATCGTTTTCACGAATAAGCCCCGTCATGCAGATTCCCAAAGCAAAGCAGAGGTAGAAAAAGGTGAAGCCCTGCTGGCTTCGGGTGAAATATCTCCTCTCGAAAACCCCCTTTTTGAGGGAGAGTATGAGCAAGATAAGAAGAATGACGACCTTCAAGGGAGTGAGAATCCTCGGGAAGCACATCATGACGAATAGCAAGATATACCAGACCTTAGCGTAGGCAGAAGTCATCATGCTAAAGCCCTTGCAATGCACATTTGCATGACCCCTTTAGATACGAGCATGCTACTCATGTTACAAACCCTTAACGTCCGTCTTCGAATAAAGAAGGGTGCTAGTTTCATCGTCTTCCCTCCTCGCAATAGCTAGTAAAAGATCCGCCGCGTCTCTCCTCCCGCGGACTCTCGCCTCGCGTTTCTCGGCGATGTTATTCTCTTCGCGAAGCTCGATCTCGCTTCTGAGACCAGAGATCCAGAGCTTAATGCAGAAAACGGGGTCGAACGCAAAGTAACGATATAGAATGTACCGTTGGTTCCTCGCGATGTAATAGTGCCTTTCAACGGAATGACCTAAGATGGTATGCCCTGGCAAACCTTCGGTCCTGTCGCCGATGGAATGCACCATCATGGCATTCTTGGCCATAGCAAGATTATACCCCTGCTTTCTAAGCTTGAGGGAGAAGTCAAAGTCGACTGAATCTATGAATAGCTCCTCGGTAAACCCACCAGCACCACGCATAGCCTCCACCTTGACAAGATTGCCGGAAGTGATGAGATACCGCACATCGGTAAACCTCTTACGCAAAGCCTTGCCACAGTAATTAGGGCCAACCGAGGCATAGCCCTTCTCGATGCCCGCCAAAAGCTCCTGAACGCATCCATCGCAAAGGACGCTGTCTTGATCCATTGTAAGCATAAGGGGGAAACCAGCCCGCTCTGCTGCCTCGCAGCCAATGTTCAGGGCTGCCGCCTGGCCTAGATTTTCTCCCAGCTCGATAAGACCCACGTTATAACTCGATGCAACTCTTCTTATATGAGCTAGATAATCGTCTTTTGAACCATTATCTACGATTAGGATACACCCACACTGCGAAATTAAACTCTCAACGGTTTTCTCCATATCATCACAATTAAAGGAAATGATTACGGCACAGATATCCGTACTAGACAATTCCATCATTCTTAATCCCTATACGAGTAGTGTTGAAAATTATCTGCACGAAATGGCATGCTCAAAGGCAGATAGAAGCTGCTCGGCAGCAAACTCGATACCCAAATTCTCGCATACTTGCTCTTGCGTCTTTTGCGCACCGAGCAATAAGGCATCGCTGTTCTCGAACGTGTCATGGATAGCGGAGGTAAGCGAATCCGAACTGCCCAACTCTATGAAGCGACCGTTGAATCCATCAACCAAAAAGTCGGAAACAGCCCCAACGGCACTACTAGCAACAACTGGAAGTCCAGACGCAACAGCCTGCATCACGGCACAAGAGAATGGCTCTTTACCAGGATGTACATAGCAATCAGCGATGGCATAGTACTCATAAAGATCCCTGAGAGGAACGCTAGAAACCCAAGTTATTCTGTCGTCGGTACGCACTGCGTACTGAAGCAAGGAACTGCCTTCACCATCACCTACGACAACGAGCTTAAGAGAAGGCTCACTGATACGTTCGAAAGATTCCAACAGCAAATCAATTCTTCGAGAAGAGATGAGTTTGCCAATAAAAAGCAGGACAAAGTCATCATCGGCAAGACCCATACTCAACCTAACCGCCCTTCTGTCAATACTTCGAACAGATGAACGAATTTCACTGTAGTCATAAGTATAAGAGCCTAAATAAATCTTTTCATCAGGCACGCCCATCGAGAGAAAATAACGCTTAGAGCACTTGCCGGGAACCCAAAAGGCATTGATGCGCTTGTAGAACTGCCTCTTAAAGAAGGGTAAGCGGCCTTGTTCTACAGTATCAGCTTGAAGAACAACAGGAATCCCACGAGAAAAGCAATATCTAAGGGCAATCTTAGCTGCGGGTTCGCTATACCCACAAATCGATATAACATCCCAAGTTTTGGAGCGGAGAAAATCATCGACAGCAATGCCACTAACTTCGTGGAGGTCAGTGCAAGAATACTGCCATTCAGGATGGGTGTTGTAGGTAATAGGAAAAAGCCCGATAGTCAAATCAAGAGAAGGGGAATCCATGGCTCTCTTGAAAGTCACATCGCGATATGGCGCGCTTTGAAATTGAACCATGCCGACCTGCATCATAGAAACAAACCTCCAAACCGTAGAAAGCGGTCTTCAAAGAGAGTCCTGCTGTCTGGAATGAATGCATTTGACTGCATTTGCAAAGTCCCCTACAAAAACCACGTCAGAGATCAACCCGACAGACTCCGCAGAACCGCCCGTATCATAGGTAACCACTGGCGTGCCGCAGGCCTCGGCCTCCAGGTTGACGGTGGGGTAGTTGTCCTCCTGGGTCGGGTTGAAGAAGGCGTCTGCAGCCGAATATACCGCAGCGAGCTGCTCACGGGACTCAGTTCGACCGATCATCACGATGAGGCACCCCCCCCCTCGCCCGAATCACAGTGGCTTCTAGGTCGCTAAGGTCGGCGGCCATAACGCGAACGTCGCCGCCCTCGGCGGCCTCGACGCAGGCGGACCCGGCTCGGACGGCAACGGGCGTGCCGCAGGCGACGGCCTCGGCCACGGTCATGCCGTAGGTCTCCTCGGCACTCGGCTGCACGTGAAGGTCGGCGGCCGTGTAGGCAGATGCAAGCTCCTCGCAACTCTCGGTGCGCCCGATGCCGACAACCTGCTTGGGCAGCTGCCTGATCTGCTTCTTGCTGAGCCCCACGAGCACGACGGCGTAGCGGTCGTCGAGTTCATTTGCGAGCCTCACGAAGTCCCCGAGTCCCTTGCGCTCACCCCAGGTACTTGCCACGCCGAGGACCATGAATCGGTCGCCTATGCCGTGCCTCTCGCGGAAGTCGCTCGGGGTGGGCCTGAACACGCTCGCATCTACAGTGTTGCGGCGCACCTCGACGGGGTACTTCGACAGGAAGCTCTGCTTGACGAGCCCCTCCAGCCAATGCGACGGGGTGATCAGCGTCATGCGGTCGGGGGGCAGCAGGTTGAAGACGCGCCTCTTGTCCTCGAAGCTCCTCGCGCAGGAGCGCTTGGAGAGGGTCCTCGGGTACGTGTCCAACTGAGGGCAGGGCTCCTCGTACGCGCAGCGGAACCTCCACTGCGCGCACTTCGCGTAGGTGAAGTACGCGCAGTGGCCCGTGAACGCCCAGCAGTCGTGCAGGGTCCACCTCACCTGGCAATGGTGGTTTGCGAGCCACCCGAACAGTATCTCCACGTTGACGTAGTAGCCGTGCAGGTTGTGCAGGTGCACCACGTCGGGGTCGATCTCGCCGAGCTTTTTCAGCAGGCGCCGGGTCGCGGCCCTCGAGCGGAAGCCCGCGCGGCCGTCCAGGCGCGTCTGCAGCACGTCGAGGCAGAGCTCGGGCTTCGAGCCGAAGTTGAACTCGTGCTCGCTTTCGGCCGCGCGGCCGCGCCCCCAGCAGGCAAAGGACTCGACGCCCCGCTCGAGCAGCTCGCGGTGCAGCCTCAGCATGATGCCGCCGGTGGAGCCATTGGGCACGCTGTTCACGTGCACATAACGAAGCGGGCGCCCCAGCCCCTCGCCCAGCGCGAGCGCCTCGTCTACGAGCGCGTCGGTCGTCGGCGTCTCGCCAGATGCCGTCACAGGCCCTTCCTCCACACCATCTTGTCGACCACGCCCGCGTAGGACTGGATTATCTTGACCACCTTGTCGGAGACGTCCTCGTCTGAGTAGTCGGGGACCGGGGCCGCGTGCAGGCCGTCGCGCTCCATGGCGACGGCGAGCTCGACCGCCTGCAGGAGGCCCCTCTCGTCGATGCCGGAGAGCACGAAGCACGCCTTGTCGAGCGCCTCGGGGCGCTCGGTGGAGGTCCGGATGCACACCGCGGGGAAGGGCTGCCCGACGCTCGCGAAGAAGGCGGACTCCTCGGGGAGCGTCCCCGAGTCGGACACCACGCAGAAGGCATTCGCCTGCAGGCAGTTGTAGTCGTGGAAGCCGAGCGGCTCGTGCATGCGCACGCGGGGGTCGAGCGCGAAGCCGGACTCCTCCAGGCGCTTGCGACTCCTCGGGTGGCAGGAGTAGAGGACGGGCACGTCGTATTTCTCGGCCATGGCGTTCACGGCGCCGAACAGGCTCTCGAAGTTGGCGGGCGTGTCGATGTTCTCCTCGCGGTGGGCGGAGAGCAAGATGTACTTGCCCCTCTCGAGGCCGAGCCTCGCGTGGACGTCGCTCGCGTTGATCTTCTCCAAGTTCTTATGCAGCACCTCGGCCATGGGGGACCCCGTCACGTAGGTGCGCTCGGGGGCACAGCCCGTCTCTCTCAGGTAGCGCCTCGCGTGCTCGGAGTAGGCGAGGTTCACGTCGGATATCACGTCGACGATCCTCCGGTTGGTCTCCTCGGGCAGGCACTCGTCCTTGCAGCGGTTCCCCGCCTCCATGTGGAAGATCGGGATGTGGAGCCTCTTGGCTCCGATGACCGACAGGCAGCTGTTGGTGTCGCCGAGCACGAGCACTGCGTCGGGCTCGACCTCGGCCATGAGCCTGTAGCTCCTCGCGATGATGTTGCCCACGGTCTCGCCGAGGTCGGCTCCCACGGCGTCGAGGTAGACGTCGGGCTCCCCCAGCTCCAGGTCATGGAAGAACACGCCGTTCAGGCTGTAGTCGTAGTTCTGCCCCGTGTGGGCGAGCAAGGTGTCGAAGTACCTGCGGCACTTCTTGATCACCTCAGACAGCCGGATTATCTCCGGGCGCGTGCCCACGATGATGAGCAGCTTGAGCCTTCCGTCATGTTTAAAAGATGCCATAGTTCTACACCTCCTCGAAGTATGTGTCGGGGCGAGTCGGATCGAAGATCTCATTACAGGTCATGACGGTGACCAGGTCTTCGGTATCACTTAAGTTGATAATGTTGTGAGTCCAGCCTGGGATCATACGAACCGCCTCTATGGCATCACCCGACACCTCGAACTCGACGGTCTCGCCAGTGTTGATGTTGCGCTCCTGAATCAAGCCATGGCCCGCAACTACGATGAACAGCTCCCATTTGGAGTTGTGCCAGTGTTGGCCCTTGGTGATGCCGGGCTTGGATATGTTGATAGACACCTGGCCGCAGTCTGGGGTATGGATAAGCTCGGTGAAGCTTCCTCGCTCGTCAATGTTCATATGCAAGGGATACTTGAACCTGTCCGCCGGCAGGTAGGTGAGGTACAGGCTGCAGAGCTTCTTCTCGAAGGAGCCTTCCGGCATGGAAGGCATCATCAAGGTTTCGGGTTGGGCTTTGAGCTCTTGAAGCAACTCGACGATGCGACCCAAGGTCGCTTTATGGGTGGTCGGCACATAGCAGTAGCACCCGGTGTCAACAGGCACTACCTCTGCTCCCTCGTACTCGCAGCGCTGTTCCTTGCCTTCCAGCAGATCAAGCATTCCCTGTACGAGGTCATCGATGTAGAGCAGCTCGAGCTCCACGTCAGGATCGTTGACGGTATAGGGCTCGTCGTTGGCTATCGCCCAGCAGAAGGTGGACACCGCCGAGTTGTAGTTGGGGCGGGAATGGCCCATGAGGTTGGGGAAGCGGTAGACGGCCACCTTGGCGCCGGTTTCCTTTGCGTAGTCGAAGAACAGCTCTTCTCCCGCCCTCTTGCTCTTGCCGTAATCGCTCTCCCCGAAACGGCCAGACAGCGTCGCCTGGATGCTGGAGGAAAGCATGACGGGCGCCTTGTTCCCTGCAGCCCTGAGCTCGTCGAGCAGCTCGCTCGCGAACCCGAAGTTGCCCTCCATGAACTCGTCAGGATTCTGGGGGCGGTTCACGCCGGCGAGGTTGAACACGAAGTCGCATTCTCGGCAGTACCTTTCGAGATCCTCCGGTGTCGAGTCCAAGTCGTATTCAAAGACCTCGTCGATCCTCAAGCTGGGTCGGGTGCGGTCCTTGCCGTCGCGCAGGTTGCGCAGGTTGTTGCAGAGCGCCGTGCCGACCATGCCCTTCGCGCCGGTGACGAGGACCCTCATGCTACTGCACCGCCTCGTGCTCGCGGCCCTGCAAGGCAAGCTGGACGTACTCCGCGGTCTTTATCTTTCCTACCGTACCTGCTACATCAAGTCTCTCGGTGTTGTGGGAGGTGTAGGCCTCCTCCGCCTGGGTCCTCACCTCGCCCTTCGCGACGAACTTGTCGTAGTTGAGATCGCGGGTGTCTGCATGGACCCTGAAGTATCCGCCCATGTCCTCGGCGCGCAGGCGCTCCTCGCAGGTCATCAGCGTCTCGTAGAGCTTCTCGCCGTGGCGGGTGCCGATGACCTGCGTGCCGGTGCGCCCGAAGAGCTCCTGGACGGCCTCGGCGAGGTCGCCGACGGTGGAGGCCGGGGCCTTCTGGACGAACAGGTCGCCCGGATTTGCGTGCTCGAAGGCGAAGCAGACGAGGTCCACCGCCTCGTCCAGGTTCATGAGGAATCGCGTCATGGAGGGGTCCGTGACGGTCACGGGATCGCCCGCCTTTATCTGCTTGATGAACAGCGGGATCACGCTGCCGCGCGAGCACATGACGTTGCCGTAGCGCGTACAGCAGATGGTCGTGCGACCTGCGCCGTTTCGGGCGTTGGCATAGATGATCGACTCCATCATAGCCTTGGACTTGCCCATGGCGTTTATGGGGTAGGCCGCCTTGTCGGTCGACAGGCACACGACCCGCTCGACGCCCTCCGCTATCGCGGCGTGCAGCACGTTGTCCGTGCCGATGACGTTGGTGCGCACGGCCTCCATGGGGAAGAACTCGCAGGAGGGCACCTGCTTCAGGGCCGCGGCGTGGAACACGTAGTCGACCCCGCGCATCGCGTCGCGCACCGACTGCGGGTCGCGCACGTCGCCTATGTGGAAGCGCACCTTGCGGGCCGCCTCGGGGCTCACCCTCTGAAGCCTGTGTCTCATGCCATCCTGCTTCTTCTCGTCGCGGGAGAAGATGCGGATCTCACCAATATCGGAGTCCATGAAGTGCCTGAGAACAGTGGAGCCGAAGCTTCCCGTCCCGCCCGTTATCATCAGGGTCTTGCCCCTGAACGCGTCGCTGCTAATCATTCACATGCTCCATAATCAACCTATAGGAATGCTCCGCTGTGCAATTGCCCTCGAAGTACCGGCGGCCCGCCGCCCCCATCCGCCTCAGCTCCTCGGGGGAGAGGCTCTCGCACGCCTCGAGGAACCGGGGCTCGTCGACGCTGCCGACCCTCACGCCGAACCCCTCGGCCTCGGCCAGCGTCCCCACGTCGCTCGCGTTGTCCGTCGCCGCCACGTAGGGGATCCCCGCCTGCAGGTAGGACAGGATGCGGGAGGGGAAGTTGGGGATGGTGAAGCGATGGTCGAGCAGGACAACCCCGCAGTCGGAGGCCCGTAGGAGGGAGTCGAAGTCCTTCCGCGGCAGGAGGGGGAGCAGCTTCGCTCTCTCCGGCCTCTCCTCCTCGAAGTACTCCTCGAGCAGGTGCCGCTCGGTCCCGGTGCCTGCGACGGCGAAGAAGACGCCGTCCCTCGCCTCGTTGAGCCTCAGGACCCGAATGAGGAAGTCGATGGCCTGCGGCTTTCCGAGATTGCCGCCGTACGTGAAGAGGCGGGCGTCGGCGGGGATGCCAAGCCTCTCCCGCAGGGCAATCTTGTCGACGTCGGGCATGTCCCGGGGGATCAGGCTGTTGGGGTTGACCTCGACCTTCTCGGCGTCGATCCAGGGCTCGTGCTCGACGAGGTAGCGGCGGTTCGCCTCGGACATGCAGCCGATGAAGTCGGAGACCTCGTAGGTCCTCCGCTCGGTGCGCTTGAAGTACCGGTAGGCCAGGCCCCTCAGCCCCCTCTCCGACAGCATCCCCAGGTCGAGGGAGTTCTGCGGGAAGATGTCCTTGAGCAGGAGGTACGTCATGGCGCCGTGCTCGCGCTTCAGCTTCCCGACCAGCCCGCCCAAGGTGGTGGGCGGCGTCGGATACAAGATGAGGTCGAAGTGAACCCCCGCGAAGTGCCTCTCGATCGCCGACAAGAACTGCCTCTCGAGCCTCAGCTGCGAGATCCCCTTCTCCACCAGGCCGCACTTCTGGAGGTTGCCAGTGCGCACGCGCAGGATCTTCACTCCCTCGACGTCTTCGCATTTTGTAGGGAGGTCAGCTCCTTGCTCCTGCGGGTCCACCGCATATACGGCGTGCCCGTGGTCTCTGAACGTCTTCAGCAGGTCGCCGTAGATGCCCTGGCCCTTCAGGTCGCCGACGCCCGCGATGCTCAGGAACAGGACGTTCATGCCGCCTCGCCCTGCTTTCCCTCTTCGGGTGTGCCCGCGAACCTCTCCATGGTCGCGCTCGTCTCGCTGCTGATGCCGGAGCGGCGGAGGAGGACCTTGAACGTGGCGATGAACACCCTCAGGTCCATGGCGAGCGTGCAGTTGCCCACGTACTCGAGGTCGTACCTGAACTTGTCCTCCCATTTGATGGCGTTACGGCCGTTGACCTGGGCCCAGCCGGTCAACCCGGGACGGACGTCGTGGCGGTGGCGCTGCTCCTCGCTGTAGAGGGGCAGGTACTCCACCAGGAGCGGCCGCGGGCCGACGAGGCTCATGTCACCCTTGAGGATGTTCACAAGCTCCGGCAGCTCGTCGAGGCTCGTGGAGCGCAGGGCGCGCCCGAAGGGCGTCAGGCGCTCCTCGTCCGGGAGCAGCTCTCCGTCCTCGCCGCGCGCGTCGGTCATGGTTCGGAACTTGCACAGCTCGAATATGCGCTCTTGGCCCGTTTTCGGGTCGACCATGCCGGGCCGCCCCTGCCTGAAGACGACCGGGCTGCCGAGCTTCATGCGAACCAATAAAGCAGTCACTCCGAGCACTGGGCTCAAGCATACGAGGGCCGCACCGGAGCACAGAACGTCGAGCGCCCGCTTGACGCGGCGCTCGTAGAGGCCCCTGGGGGCCCTCGGCTCCACGGGGGGGAGCGCCGCCACTACCCGAAGCACCTCCTCACGACCTCGATGACCACGTCCTGCTGCTCGGGCGTCATCTTGACGTCGGAGGGCAGGCACACGCCGCGGCGGAACAGGTCGGCGCCCACGTCGGGCGCCCGCCCGTCGCCGGCGTAGGCGTTCGTGCGGGCGCGCCCGTCGCCCTCGCGGGTGAC
>NZ_JAAKEE010000039.1:0-23861 GCF_011038995.1 Adlercreutzia sp. ZJ242 | reverse complement strand
CCGGCGCCGCGGCGGCCGACGGCGCGCCGGAGCTGCCCGCGCCGTCCGCGCCGCCTGCGGGAGCGTCGCCCTCCTTCGCCAGCGCCGTGGCGGTCAGCGCGCACGCCAAGGCGATCGCAACGGCCAGAAGAGCCACGCCGCGGCTGCCGACGCCGCGGGTGGCGCGGGTGGCGATGGCGCGGCCGCCTGCGCTGTGGCCGGTGATGGCGCAACTGCTGGCGCGGCGGCTGCTGGCGTCGCGGCGAGCGAATGCGCGGTTGGCGAAGGGCTTCTCACTCATGGTTCTCTCCTTTGCTCGCGCCCGCGAAAGGCGCGGGCGACGCAGAAGGCGCAGATGACATGGCAGATGACGCGGCGGGTGGCGCAGGCTCGCACGCCGCGGCAGATGGCGCAGGCTCGCACGCCGCGGCGGGCGCGCCCGCGGGCACGACGAGCGCGTCGGACGCGGAGGGCGCGTAGAACCCCGCGCGGAAGGTGGTGCGGCGGATGATGCCGTCAAGGCCGATGAGCAGCGCAGGCAGAAAGCAGGTCACAAGCGCGAGCGATATGAGCGCGCCGCGGCCGAGGAGCAGGCCGAGCGTCGACACCGCCGAGATGGACGACGAGAACGACAGCGCGAAGCCCGCCGAGGCCAGGATGCCCGCCGACACCAGAAGCGAGCGGAAGCTCGTCCCGAGGGCCGCTGCCGCCGCGGCGCGCGCCGGCATCAGCTTCCGCGCGCGCAGGTAGTGCATGGTGAGCAGGATGCCGTAGTCGATGGTGGCGCCGAGCTGCACGGTGTTGATCACCAGGTAGCCGATGAAGTTGATGGGCGTGCCCGTGAAGTACGGGATGCTCAGGTTGATCCAGATGCCCGACTCGATGGCGAGCAGAAGCGCGAAGGGCAGCGCGAGCGAGCGGAAGGTGACGAGCAGCACCGCGAAGATGGCGATCACCGCCACCAGGCTCACCACCACGTTGTCAACCGCCACCACGTTGCGCATGTCGTAGAGGTTCGCCGACTGCCCGGCCGTGTAGAACGTGTCGTAGCGGCGCGCCGTCGTCTGCGCGATCTCCTCCACCGTGGCGAACGCCTCGTCGCCCTCCACCTCGGTGTCGACCGACGCCACGATGCGCGCGTACTCGTCGGAGTAGAACTGCGAGGTCACGCCCTCCCCGAGCCACTCCTGCGGGATGGCCGCGCCCACCATGGACGCGTACGACATCACGCCCGTCACGTGGTCGAGCTGCGCCAGGTCGTCCGACAGCGCCGCCTCGGCCGCGATGTTGCCGCGCGGCACGAGCACCGCCACCACGTTCTGCCGCCCGAACTCCTCGCGCACCGCCGCCGTGTCGGCGCCCGAGCGCAGCGTGAGGTCGGGCTGGCCGTTCGAGTAGGTGAAGGTGGCGTGCGCCTGCCCCAGGAAGGCGGGCACCACGAGCGCGAGCACGAGCACGAGCGCCGGCACGCGCACGTGGCGCAGCACCTTGTCGACGCCCTTGAACGAGGGCATGAGCGGGCGGTGCGCCGTCTTGTCGATGAGCTTGCACAGAAGGAGCGTGACCGCGGGGAGGAACACCACCACGGTCACGAAGCTGAGCACGATGCCCTTGACCAGGTTCAGCCCCAGGTCAGCGCCGATCTGAAACTGCATGAAGGACAGCGCCGCGAAGCCGAACAGCGTGGTCACGGCGCTTGCCGCGATGGTCGAAACCGACGAGCGCATGGCGCGCGCCATGGCGGCCTCGACGCCGTCGCCGCGCAGGCGCTCGGAGGCGAACGCGTGCAGGAGGAAGATGGCGTAGTCGAGCGACACGGCCAGCTGCAGGATGGGGCTCACCGAGAACGTGATGAACGACACCTCGCCGAGGACGAGGTTCGTCCCCATGTTGATGAGGATGGACACGCCGATGGCCAGCAGGAACAGCAGCGGCTCGATCCACGAGAGCGTCGAGAGCACGAGCAGAAGGACGATGGCCGGGACCACGATGGCGACCGCCATGCCCACCTGCTCGACCACGCTCGACTGCATCTGCGCGATGTCGGCCGCGTCACCCGAGACGGCGTTGCCCTCGCCGAGCGCGTCGACGTAGGCGCGCAGGGCGGCGACGCCCGGGCCCTCCTCGCCCTCCGCGACCGACACCTGGAAAAGCGCCGCGCCGTCCTTGTAGTAGGCTTCCACCGTGGAGGGGTCGAGCACCTCGAGCGGGACCGTCACGTCGACCATGTCGTCGAGCCACATGACGTCCTCGACGCCCGGAAGGTCGGCGAGGCCGGCTTTCACGGCGAGCGCGGCGGCCACCGACACGTCGCGCACCATCACGTAGGCGTTCGGGATGGCCTGGTCGAACTGGGTGGACATGATCTCGACCGCCGTTGTCGACTGCGCCGAGGGCGGCAGGTAGTCCGCCATGTCGTAGTTCGTGCGCACGAACGGGATGCACGCCGCGCACACGACCGCCACGGCGAGAAACGCCGCGACCACCGCGCGCCGATGCGCGATTATTCCGCTGATGAGCCGGTCCATACGCAGCTTATACCCCATCTGAGACGTGCCTTTCGCCTCGTATGATAGCGCGAGAGCCTACCCCATCAGCACCTTGAGCGCGCGCGGCACCATATCCACGCAAAACCGCGTGCCCAAGACCCGCTCGCCGTCAGCCTGCGCGGCGAGCGGGCGGTCGAACGTCACCTCGAGGCGGCGCGCGCGGAGCTGCTCGATCCGGCGGAAGCGCACGTGGTGCCCGCCTTTCGCCAGAAGGAAGATGACCATGGCGGAAAGCGAGTTCAAGGGCGGGTGCGCGAGGCATATGTCGAAGAGGCCGTCTGCGGGGTCGGCCTGAGGGCACACCTTGAAGCGCCCGCCGTAGGTGGGGCCGATCTGCACGGCGAAGATGTAGGACTCCCCGGATATCGCGCGCGCCAGGCCTGCGAGCGCGGGGTCGTCGTCAGGGGCTGGGCTGGCGACGGGCGCCGAGCTGTCGTCAGGAGCGGCCGCGTTGCCAGCGGGGGCGGGGCCGTCGCCGAAGGCGCCCTCCCCTCCTTCGAGCTTGGCCTCGTAGCGCGCGGACACGAGGTGGTGAAGCATCTGGTCGATGCCGCTCTCCAGGTAGAGCAGCGTGCCGGTGCGCCCCGTGCGGCGGCGGCGCTCGACCGTGTCGAGCGCGATGGCCGCGTCGAGGCCGAACGACAGCGTCTCCACGAAGAACTCGCCGTTCACGCACCCCACGTCGAGCAGGCGCGCGTTGCACTCGAGCACCTGCGCGACCGCATGCTCGATGCGCGACGACATGCCGAGCGTCGCCGCGTAGTCGTCGCCCGAGCCCATGGGGATCACGCCGAGCATGGGGCGCGCGGCCTCGTCGCGGCGCATGAGGCCGCCCGCCACCTCGTGCACGAGCCCGTCGCCGCCGACGGCGAGCACGGTGCCGTACGCCTGGTGGAGGTGCTCGGCTATATCGACGGCATGCCCCGGACCCGTGGTGAGCATCACGTCGAAGGCGTCGGGCGTGCCGAACGCGCGTAGGAGCTCCTCCTCCACGCGCGACGCCGCCTGCGCTCCCGCGCCGTTTCGCGCCGCCGGGTTCACCACCACCGCGATGCGCCTGAACCTGTTCACCTCTCACCTACCCTTACATGAACCGAACATGAGCCGGAACGCACCAGACCGTGCATGAATCGAACACGAGTTGGAACGCGCGCCGGGCCGCACGGAAAACGAACACGAATCGGGACGCGAGACAGACCGTGCAGAAAACGAAGGCCATTTTGGCAGAAATCTTCAGTTCTTTGTCTTCCCGTATCCCCGGCAAGCCCCATTTGGGCCCCGACTGAGCTGTTTTGTACATCATACCTGACATATTGCGGGCAATCGGATCTCTTTTGGGGCTTGTAACCCTTTCGAGCGACAAACATCTGAAGATTTCTGCCAAAATACGCGCCCAAATCTGCACGGCCCACGCACGAGGCCCGCTGGCCCTGTACGAGGAGGCTCGCGAAGCCCCGCGCGCCTTCCCCGCGCCCGTTTCGACGGGCGATTTCGTTCGACCCGCCGCGCGAATTCGCCCGCTTCGCCTCGCGGAGGGTCCGCCGGAGAGCCGGCCGCGCGATGCAAGCTTGTGATGCGCGAGATCGCACGCTAGAATGCGGATGTGGACGATATCCTCCGCGAAGGGGAGGAACCGTACCCGCATGAAAGGACTCATATGAACGTTGGCTTCATAGGGGCCGGCAAGGTAGGAGGCGCGCTCGGGCGATATTTCGTCGCGCGCGGCATCCCCGTGACCGGCTATTATGACGTGCGCCCTCCTGCGGCGCAACGTGCGGCGCAGCTTACCGCGACCGCCGCGTTCCCCGACGCCGCCGCCCTGGCCACGTCAAGCGACCTCATCTTCCTCACGGTTCCCGACACGGTCATCGCATCCGCCTGGCACGCCCTGCGCGACGCCTGCGCCGAGACGAACGCGCTCGAAGGAAAGGTCGTCTGCCACTGCAGCGGCTGTCTGCCCGCACGCGTCATCGACGCCGCGGCGGCCTGCGGCGCCCATGCCGCGAGCATCCACCCGCTCCTCGCCGTGAGCGACCCCGCCATGGACCTCGGCGCGCTCGAAGGCGCGCACCTCACCCTTGAAGGTGACGCGGCGGCCGTCGACGCGCTGCGCGAGCTGCTGGCGAGCCTGCCCAACCCCCTGCACGCCATCGACGAGGGCGATAAGGTGCGCTACCATGCCGCCGCCGTGCTGGCGAGCAACCTCGTGCTCGCCCCGCTCGCCGCCGCCGAGCGCCTCATGACCTCCTGCGGCTTCGACGAGCATGACGCGCGCGTGGCGCTCGAGCCCCTCGTCAGGGGAAACGTCGACGCGTTCTGCACGTGCGGCGCGGTGGGCGCCCTCACGGGCCCCGTCGAGCGCAACGACGCGAGCACCGTCGAGGGGCACCTGCGCGCGCTCGACGCGCACGACCCCCAAACCGCCGGCCTCTACCGCGCGCTCACGGCCGCGCTCGTCGACATCGCGCAGGCCAAGCACCCCGACCGCGACTACGCGCCGCTTGCCAGCGCGCTTGCATCCGACGGCGCCAACCCCGACAGCGCCGCCGCCACCCATCCCAACCCCGCCACTCGTTAGGAGAACTCCATGAAGAACACCGTTTCCACCTTCGCCAAGGCCAAGAAGGACGGCGCGCGGCTCTCAATGCTCACCGCCTACGACTACACCACCGCGAGCCTCGTCGACGCGGCGGGCGTCAACGGCATCCTCGTGGGCGACTCGCTCGGCATGACCATGCTCGGCCTGCCCGACACGCTCGGCGTGACCATGGACGACATGGTGCACCACACCCGCGCCGTCGCGCGCGGCGCGAAGGAGGCGCTCGTGGTGGCCGACATGCCGTTCATGAGCTACCACCTCTCCTGCGCGCAGGCGACCGAGAACGCCGGGCGCCTCGTGAAGGAGGGCGGCGCGCAGGCCGTGAAGATCGAAGGCGGCGCACAGTTCACCCCCGAGATCGAGGCCATCACGCGCGCGTCCATCCCCGTGATGGGGCATCTGGGCCTCACGCCGCAGTCCGTCAACGCGTTCGGCGGCTTCAAGGTGCAGGGCAAGAGCACCGCGGCGGCGCAGCGCATCGTCGACGACGCGCGGGCGCTCGAGGCGGCCGGCGCGTTCGCCGTGGTGCTCGAGTGCATCCCCGCCGAGCTCGCGCGCATCGTAACCGACGCCGTGGGCATCCCCACCATCGGCATCGGGTCGGGCGCGGGCTGCGACGGTCAGATCCTCGTCTACCAGGACATGCTCGGCATGTTCGACGACCTGACGCCGAAGTTCGCACGTCGCTTCGCCGAGGTGGGCGCGCTCATGAAGCAGGCGTTCGCCGACTACGACGCCTGCGTGAAGGACGGCTCGTTCCCCGCGCCCGAGCACACCTTCGCCGCCCCCGCCGACACGTTTGACGGCGTCAAGTAGCGCCGCACCCCAGGCGCGTACGCCCGCGAGCCTGCGAAGCTGCGAGGTCGTGTGACCCCGCCGCACGCGCCCGAGACGCCCGCCTGCGAGCCTGCGAAGCTGCGAGGTCGTGTGACCCCGCAGCACGCGCCTTCGCAAGCCCGCCCATCCGCATTACCACCTTCCCACCGAAAGGACCTTCCATGACGAGAGTCGTCACCACCATCGCCGAAGTTCGCCAGATCGTGCGCGCCTGGCGCGCCGCCGGGCAGACCGTCGGGCTCGTGCCCACCATGGGGTACCTGCACGAGGGGCACCAGAGCCTCATCGAGCGCTCCGTGGCCGACAACGACCACACCGTGGTCAGCGTGTTCGTGAACCCCACCCAGTTCGGCCCGAACGAGGACCTGGAGAGCTACCCGCGCGACCTCGAGCATGACCGCGCGCTCGTGGAGGCGACGGGCGCCGACGTGGTCTTCCACCCCACGCCCGCGGAGATGTACTACCCCAACCGCCGCACCACCGTGCACGTCGACGAGCTGGGAAGTGAGCTGTGCGGCAAGAGCCGCCCCATCCACTTCGACGGCGTGTGCCTGGTGGTGAGCAAGCTGCTCAACATCGTCACACCCGACCGCGCGTACTTCGGGCAGAAGGACGCCCAGCAGCTGCTCATCGTGCGCCGCATGGTGCGCGACCTGAGCTTCGGCGTCGAGATCGTGGGCTGCCCCATCGTCCGCGAGGCCGACGGGCTGGCGAAGAGCTCGCGCAACACCTACCTCTCGGATGAGGAGCGCGCCGCCGCCGTGGTGCTGTCGCGCTCGCTCGCCGCAGGCCGCGCCGTTCTCGAAGGCGGAGAGCGGCGCGCGTCAGCCGTGCGCCAGGCCGTCCTCGACGTGCTCGCCGCCGAGCCGCTCGCCGCGCCCGAGTACGTCGAGGTGGTCGACACCGACGACGTCAACCCCGTGGAGACGGTGGAAGGCGAGGCGCTCGTAGCCATCGCCGTGCGCATCGGGGGCACGCGCCTCATCGACAACTTCTTCTTCACGCCGGAGGTGTAGGCGCCCATGCAGCTCACCATGCTCAAAGGGAAGATCCACCGCGCGACCATCAGCCAGGCTGAGCTCAACTACGTGGGCTCCATCACCGTCGACCCCGAGCTCCTAAGCGCCGCGGACATCCTGGAGTACGAGATGGTGCAGGTGGTCGACGTGAGCAACGGCGCGCGCTTCGAGACCTACACCATCGCCGGCGAGCCCGGCAGCGGCATGATCTGCGTAAACGGCGCCGCCGCGCGCCTCGTGCAGCCCGGCGACACGTGCATCATCATGTGCTACTGCCAGATGTCGCCCGACGAGGCCCGCGCGCACCGCCCGCACGTGGTGTTCGTCGACGAGAACAACAAGCCCGTGGAGGTAACCCGCTACGAGCGCCACGGCGAGATCAGGTAGCGAGCGATAGCGGGACGGAGCAGCGGGGAGGCGGGAAGCAGGAACGCGGCCTGAAGCATCGAAGGCACCCCCGCTTCCCCACGTGCCTCCCCGCGCACTTTCCCATGCGCCTCCCCGCCCGCTGGGGCAGGAAAAGAAAATCGCCGCGCGGGGCGGCGATTTCGGATTCAAAATGGCGGGATGTACGAGACTTGAACTCGCGACCTCCGACGTGACAGGCCGGCGCTCTAACCAACTGAGCTAACACCCCAAGGTGGGCTTGCAAAATGGCGGGATGTACGAGACTTGAACTCGCGACCTCCGACGTGACAGGCCGGCGCTCTAACCAACTGAGCTAACACCCCGTGTTTTGCAGCTCGTCTATTTTAAACATACGCGCCCGCCGTGGCAAGCCCCATTTTCGAAAATTTGAGCCACGGAGCCGCGATCGAAGAAGGCGATCGAGGAGGGTCGGCTGCAAAGCAGCTGCAAGGCTGGTTGCAGACGCCATCGCCCCACGGAGGATGCGCTCAGCAGCTCAACCCACCCCGCGATCGAAGGCCAGCAGGCGGCGGTAGCGCTCGTTCGCGCGGGCGAGCTCGTCCGGCGCGCCGTCGATGGCGAACGCCCCGTCCTCCAGCAGCACCACGCGGTCGCACGCGCCCACGCCCTGCAGGTGGTGCGTGATCATCACCACGGTGCGGCCTTCGAGCTGCTCGAACATCACGTCGATGAGCGCGCGCTCGGTGGCGGGGTCGAGCCCGGCGAACGGCTCGTCGAGCACCACCACGGGCACGTGCGACAGAAGCACGCGCGCGAGCGCGATGCGATGCCGCTCGCCGCCCGAGAAGCGCTGGCCCGCCTCGTCGACCATGGTGTCGAGGCCCTGCGGCAGGCGCTCGAGCAGGGGCGCGAGCCCCACGTCGGCCATGACGCGCTCAAGCTCCTCGTCGGTGGCGTCCGCGCGGCCGATGAGCAGGTTCTCGCGCAGCGTCTGATGGAACAGGTGCGGCTTCTGCTGGATGATGCCCACGAGACGCGCCATCTCGTCACCCCACGCGCCCGCCTCGCGCCCCGCCACCGCGACGGAGCCCTCGCGCGGGGCAAGCTCGCCGCGCAGGAGCGCCGCGAGCGTCGACTTGCCCGCGCCCGAGCGCCCGAGCACGGCGAGCCTGCTCCCCTGCGGGATGCGCAGGCTCACGTCGCGGATGAGCGGCGACGCGGCGCCGTAGGCGAAGGTGACGTGGTCGAAGACGATGTCGGCCGCGAGAGAGAAGGGGTCAGCGGCAGTTGCGGCCGCAGCATCGCCTGCGGACCCGCCAACGGCCGCAGAAGGGACGGCAGGGTCAGCGGCACGCGCAGCCTGCCCGCGCGGCGCGTCAGGGTCGGGATAGCCGTTGAGGCGCTCGACGGCCGCGCCGTGCTCCACGAAGCCCTCGGCCGCGGCAGGCGCCGGGGCGAACGCCTCGATGAGCGGGAAGAAGCACAGCGCGAAGGCGGCGATCCAGTTGGCCGCGTACGCCGGGGCGTTCTCGGAGCCGACGCCCTCCAGCGCGCCCACGGCGCCGCCAGCCGCAGCCCCTGCGCCCGTGCTCGCGCCGAACGCGCTCGCCGCCCACACGAGCACGGCCACGACGCAGAGCCCGAAGAGCACCTGCGCCGCCACGTCGCGCACGCGCACGAAGCGCCTGGCCGCGCGCTCGGCTTCGCGCAGCTTCCCTTCGAGCTTTTCGCAATGCGCGAGGTAGTCGTCTCCGCGGCCCGAGAACACCCAGTCAGCCACGCCGAGCACGTTGTCAGTCAGCTCGTCGTAGAGGCGCGCGCGCAGGATCTGCGCGCGGGTGCGCCGCGCGCCGTTCACGCACACCGACGCGAGCGGCAGCACGATGACGACCACGCCGAGCATCACCGCGAGCAGCCCGGCCACCGGCAGCGAGAACGCCCCCGTCGCCACGACGACGACCACGTACATGAGCCACGCCGCAGCCAGCGGGAACACCGAGCGCAGGTACAGGTTCTGGATGTGCCCGATGTCCTCGGACAGCACGCCGAGCACCTCGCCGAGGCGGCGGGTGCGCGCGAGCGGCGAGGCGGCGCGCTCAAGGGAGTCGTAGAGGCGGCGGCGCAGCTCGCTGGTCATCCGCAGCGCCCAGTCATGGCTCACCAGGCGCTCGAAGTACTGCAGGATGGGCTTGCCGATGCCGAAGATGCGCACGAACAGCGACGGCACGTGCAGCGCGAGCACCGTGAGCGGCAGCGCCGCCGCGAGCGAGATCATGTAGCCCGAGGTGAACATGAGCGCGCCCGCGAACGCGAACGCCGCCACGCCGAGCGCGAGGGCGAGGGCGAGCACCCCCGCGTAGCGCGCGAAGAAGGGCCGCACCCACGTGTCAGTCTTCCACACCTGCGCGACTCGTGCGGGCCCTGTGACGTTTCCGCTGCTCATAGCGCACCTCCCAGCTTCTCGAGCACGCCTGCGGCGCGCGCGGCGCCAGGCGTTCCCTGCCACGCCACGCGCCCGCCCTCCATCACGAGCACGTAGTCCGCGTCAGCCACCCAGTGGAGGCGGTGCGTCGCGATGAGGGCGAGGCGCCCCTCCATGAGCGCGAGCATGTGCTGCTTGAGCTCGAGCTCAGTCTCGATGTCGAGGTGCGCCGTGGGCTCGTCGAGCAAGAGGACGTCCCTCTCACGGGCGAGGAACGCCCGCGCGAGTGCGATGCGCTGGGCCTGCCCGCCCGAGAGCTCGCGCGCGCCTGAGCCGATGGGCTCGTCGACGCCTCGCTCGAGCGCGTCGACCACGCCGCCGAGGCCCACGAACGCCAGCGCCTCGCGCACCTGCGCGTCAGTCGCGTCGGGTCGGTAGAACGCCACGTTGTCGCGCACGCTCGCGTGGAACACGTAGGGGTCCTGCGGGATGTAGGCCACGCGGCGCTGCCAAGCCGGCGTGCGCAGCGTGGGCAGCGGCGCGCCGGCGGCGCGCACCGCACCGCACGTCGGATCAGCGAAGCCCCCGACCAGGCTGAGCAGCGTCGACTTCCCCGACCCGCTCGCGCCGATGACGGCCACCTTGCACGGGGCGGCGAAGGAGAACGACACGTCGGAAAGCGCCCCTTCGAAGTCAGGGTAGGAGAACCCCACGCCCGCGAACGCGAGCGAGGGCGCAGACGCAGCGGGGGCTGACGCGGCGACCTCGGGGTGCGCGGCGGCCTCGGGGTGCGCGGCTTCCGCAAGACCCTCCCCTTCCACATCTCGCAACGCGGCCGCATCCTGCGCGCCTTCCGCGTCCGCCGCCGCGCGCGCGAGCCCCTCCCCTTCCGCGATCAGCTCGCCGAGCGCCGCGAGCGCCGTCCTGCCGTCGAGCGTGGCGTGATAGTCGGCCGCGAACTCGCGGATGGGCCTGAAGTACTCGGGCACCAAGATGAGCACCGCGAGCGCCGGGAAGAACGCCAGCGCGCCGTCCACCAGGCGAAACCCCAGCATGATGGCAACCGCCGCCAGCGCGAGCGTGGCGAACGCGTCGAGCACCGCGCTCGAGAGCGTCGCGATGCGCAGCGTTTTCATGGTGGCCTCGCGGAAGCGCTCGGACACCGCGAAGATGCGCGCAGAGTGGGCGCGCGCGAGGCCGAACGCCTTGAGCGTGTCGATGCCGCGCACCGAGTCGACGAAGTGGCTCGACATGACCTGGAACTGCGCATGGCGCCGCGCCGCCTCGTCGCTGGCCGTGTGCCCGATCATCACCATGTACAGGATGATGAAGGGGAAGCACACCAGCGCGATCACGCCCGACACCCAGTCGAGCGGGAAGATCGCGAGCAGCAGCACGAGCGGAATGATGACCACCGCGCTCATCTTGGGGATGATGAGCGCCACGTACGTCTCCACGTTGTCGACGCCCTCGACCACGTCGGCCACCACCGCGCCCGAGCCGCGGGAGGCGGTGAGGCGCGGCCCCGCGGCGAACACCGCCTTGAGCGCGCGTTCGCGCAGCTCATGCGCGCGGGCGCAGGCGTAGCGGTCGAGGTAGGCGTCTTGGGCGGCCAGGATGGCCTGGCGCCCCACGAAGCATGCGAGGAAGGCGGCCAGCCACGGGGCCTCGGCGGCAAGCGGACTTCCCGCCCACACGCCCACGATGAAGCTCGCGAGCGCCCACGCCTGCCCCACCACGGCGAGCGCGCGGACCAGCGTGAGCGCGCACGTGAGCGCATACGCGCCGCGCGCGCCGGGAAGCGCGAGCAAAGCTCGGTCGAACACGCGCCCTCCTCTCCAGCCAGGAGCTTCGCGGCCTCGCAGCCCAGGCCCAGCCTGTCGGCTGCTTCTCTTGTGTCGCGGCCGCGCGGTCCTCGGCCCAAGCCCAGCCTGCGGCTGCATCTTTCGGGTCACGGCCGCGCGGCCTTCAGTCTGCCAGCCTCAACGCCGGCTTCAGCTTCAGCTCCAGCCCCAACTTCCGTTCCAGCGCCGGCCCCTCGGCCCATCGGCCCCCGCTCCAACGCCGGCCCTCGGTCCAACCAGCCCCGTTCCAGCCAAACGATTAAATGCTACTTATATTATAGCATTTCTCCGGACGACGTGCGCTGCGCGATGCGCGTCGTTGTCAGGACGTGGAATCCCTGCGGGGCCGCGCCCGCCGCGACGGTGGCCTCGACGCAGGCCGCGAGCAGCACGTCAGGGCGCAGCGAGCCCGTCGGCTTGGCCTCGAGCGTGAAGCGCACGCGCGTGCCGTCAAGCTCGACGTCTCCCGCCAGGAAGTCGGCCACGCGCAGGACCTTCTCCTTCTTCTTGCGCGCCACGCGCACCTCGTCGGGCACCTCGAGGCGCTCGGGCGCGCAGGAGAGCACCGCCTCGTAGGTGCTCAGGGGAAACGCCACCGACGCCGCGGGAGCGGAATGCTCCACGTAGGCGCACGAGAGCGGCATCATGTCGTCCGCGCTCGCGGCCTGGAGCGCAGCGAGAGCGCGCTCGGGCGGCACATAGGAGGTGAGCAGCAGGTCGAAGAACTCGTGCGAGCCGCCCACGCCGACGGGCAGCGCCGCGCCGAACGCGATGCGCATGTGCGGCGAGAACCCCTGACTCACCGCGAACGGCAGCTGCGCGCGCCGCACCGCGCGCTCGAGCGCGTGCGCCACCTCCAGGTGCGAGAGCATCGCCAGACGCCCCGCCTTGCGAAAGACCACCCGCAACCGAAACAACCTCGGATCAGCCATGAAGCCCTGCTCTCCTCTCACGCCGCGACACCCCGCCGCGGTTTCCCACGGCGCGCGCCCCGCTGCGGTTTCTCACAGCGCGCGTCCCGCCGCGGCCCCTTACACGCATGCATGCCATGATACCAAGAGTCGCCGCGTCAGTCAGGGAAGGCGCGTGGCAATCGGCATCACCCTACCGCATGGCAGGGCATAACGACCGCAACCTCTTGACCTTTGCGTATCCTGGTAAGCTAGGCTCTTATCAGGGCCGTCAGACAGCGGCGAGGTAGGGCAAGCTCATTGGTAATGGCCTTTGCAAGAGACGATGAGCAGCATTCCGTCTTCAACCTTGTATACGAGTCGGTTCGCATCGTCAATACGGACGCTGGAAAGCCCGAAGCGGCTATGCTTCAGGCGCTCGGCTTTTCCTACGGGCGCAGAGCCCGGATCAGAAGCGCTCCTCTCGATGTCCTTCACAAGCTTGTTGATGCGCTTTAGCGTCTTTCGATCCTGCGATTGCCACCAAACGTAGTCATCCCAAGCCGACTCGCTCCACACCTTTCTCATTTAAAGCTCCGCGAGCTCATGCTCGACAACGTTGCCATCGCGCATCGAGAGATATATTGAGTCCATCTTGTCGGCGAACTCGCGCTCGGTGGGAACGGGCGCTACCACGGCGAAGGGAAACCCTCGGTGCGCCACGAACTGACGCGCAAACACGTTGAAAGCCGCCGTAGGCGTAAGGCCGATATCCGACGACACCTCCTCCATCTTCCGCTTCAAATCGGAGTCAAGCCTGATGTTGATCGTGCTGGTAGCCATAGCGCCTCCCGAGAAAACAAACATCATAAAATATAGCTAGTATATATCAATAATATAGCTTCTGCGCCACAAAGTATGTAATTACAGAAAACCAAGCCTTTTCAAGATCGACAGGAGAATGACATGGGAACGATGCTGACGGCACCCACGTACCCCACCAACGACAGGATTACGCCGCCCTCGTTCGCTCCCGAGAAGAAACCGAAGGGCAAAACCCGTAACGATTATCAACCCGCATCCTCAAATTGCTACGGCATCCGCCATCTTGAATCCGGTTCTCGGGGTTCGAAGTAGCCTTTGATGCAATTTGGGTTTCGCACGCAGATCTGGACATGCGTCTTCTGCTTGAATCCAGCCCCCTCGTAAATTGGATCGCCCTCCGAAAAAAGGCCCCGCGCAGAGTCGAACGGGGTAAAGCCTATGCCATCCTCTCTTCGCGCTCTCTCTATGCGAGAGTGCAAGTGCTCAATCACAGCGCAATCGCGTCTTCGAAAGAGCTTGTCGCCGGTCTTCCCATCGTTGGTTGGCATGCATACGCCCGCTGAGGCAAGCTCAGCCTCCATTAACTGATACCCAGTAGTAAGCAATTCAATGTACCGGCTGTCCGTCAGATTCAGGCAATAGCCAAGATCAACAACCGCCCCGATTACAGCAGGAACCCGCACGAAACCCCTCGATGCTTGTTCGTTAGCCCAGGAAAGGGCACGTTCGTAGTTTTGCTCCCAGAAGTAAACGCCCCAACCAAGCCAGTCGTAGTCATTCCTGCTAGGTCGAAGATCCTTCCCCCCGTAGAGCACGGCATCGTGGGTTGATTTATCACAACCATGAAAAGCCAACACGAGATTGGGAAGCTTGGAATACATTAGCAATAAGGCTTGGTTAGCTTGTTGTCTCGATCAATGATCTTCGCCTCACGAAGCCTTGATCGAGCAAGCTCAGTGGCTTTGGGGGCATCGGTGCGAACGAGTTTTTTGAACTCGGCTAGACTTGCTCTCTGCTGTTTCTTAAACTCATCGAGCGTCATGATGTCTCCTATCCAAGACATGCTGCATCTGGCGAGTATAGTATAAACCTGTTTAGCTGAATGCATGCGAGAGATACCTCGCAGCCTCATTTCGTCAGCAGCATCCTGCTCCACCACGATAGGCTATTAGGACTTCCTGAAAACCTGTCGAGGCTGTGGCGCTACCGTGTCGGGGATTATCGAATCGTCTGCGACATTGAGGACGAGATCTTGTCACTCAGATTCAACGAGAAAAACCCTCAGCGACAAGAGGCGTGTAAAAGTGCGCAGTCAAACGGCATTCGCCCCCGCGCCTCCGCACAATGTCAACTCAATCGAGCCACCTCGTGACAAAAGGCGAAAATAGTGAAATAATAGTGAAAATTAGTGAAAAGCAGGGCAGCGCCGATGAGTCGAGGAGGCGCCGAACACGATGATCAAAGTCACCCTGACGAACGCCATCCTGCGCCAGATCACCGCCATAGAGGAATATCGGTTCCGCACGTCGGACATGGAGATTCCAGCGCTCACCATGAACAGGCTGCGCAAAAACTCAAAGAAGAGGAGCTCCTACGCGTCAAGCAAAATCGAGGGCAACCCGCTTTCCGAGCAGCAGGCAGACGAGGCCATCGAGCGCGATGAGCACAGGCATTTCCTGAAGCCCGAGCAAGAGGTGAGGAACTACTTCGCCGCCCTGTCCCTCCTCGAGAGGAAGCTGGCCGAAAAGCAGCAGGTCACGACGAAGCTCATCATGGAGGTGCAGGCTATCGTCGAAAAAGGCGCCTCGCGAGAAAAGATCGGGCTTCGCGGCCCCATGCCTCCGGGAGTGCTTTTCGCCGTCTACGACGCGCAGACGGGAAGCCCCGGCTACATTCCCCCTGAAAGCTCCGAGATTCCCGAGCTGCTCAGCGAGCTTGAAGGATACGTCAAAAACACTGACGACCATCCGCTCATCATCGCCGCAGTCGTCCACTACCAGCTGATCACCATCCATCCTTTCGAGGACGGAAACGGGAGAACCGCACGGCTGGTTTCCGGCTACATCCTCGACTACTACGGATATGGGTTTCAGGGAATAGGCTCGCTTGAGGAGTACTTCGCATACGACCCCGAGGAATACTACGCCTCGCTCCAGATGGGATTGCCCGCGCTGTACCACGCGGGGAGGGACAATCCTCCTCACCCCGAGATATGGGTCAGCTACTTCTTGAGGATGATGGAGCTGTACGCCAAAAAAGTCTCCGACCTTGCGAGCGAAGCCATGGGAAGCAGCGCCGAGGAGGGCCTCTCCCATCTGAAGGCAAGGGAGAGGGATCTCTTAGCCTTCGTGCTTGAGAACGGCATCAGGGAATTCACGCCCATCGAGCTCTCCCGACAGCTGGGCGTAACCAACAAGACCGTGATCAACCGGACGGCGAACCTCGTGGAAAACGGCTTTATCGTGCCCATGCTCGTCAAAGAGAGAATTCGGTCCTATCGTCGCAGCGACTTCACCGATGCCAACGAAGAGCTCATCTTAGAGGCCTTGAGGTCTTAGCGAAACCGCTTCGGAATAGCGCAGATCCGTTTGAAAGGTTGATGAGCTCCCCATCGTTTTTAGCCAAACAACCCCACGTGGCTCCCTAACCTCGTCGCGGCGAGCGTGAGCATCCCGCCATCGACTCGATAGATCAATCCAGAGAGTTCTGCCTGATGGCGAGTTGATTATTGCGATTTTCTACCCAACTTGTTTACCAGAACCGTAGCGCCCCGAACTCTTGGATGAGCCCTTCCCGAAGAACATGGATCGCACTTGACTGCACGTCTCCGCCGATGACCTACCGATCTCCGTAATGAGACTTGCAGGATGCAATCTCAAGGTTTCCCTCGCAAATCCTGTAGACAAGGCGGTTTTGACTGTCGATTCTGCGCGACCAAAAACCAGAGAGATCACCCCGAAGAGGCTCCGGCTTTCCAGTGCCTTCAGAAAGCCCATTGCGCTCAATGTCCTTGACGAGCGCATTGATCCGCTTTACCGTTTTCCGGTCCTGAGTCTGCCACCAAACATAGTCATCCCACGCCTCGGGCGCCCAGATCTTATTCATCGACAAGCTCCCGAGCTACTCCAATACCAGCATCAAGCGCAGCCGCCGAGCGGCGAAGATGGGCGAGGTTCTCTTCGCTGTAAAACGGATCCACGGAGACCTCAAACGGAATGCGGCGCTCACGGCCCATCTTCTTGGCGAAGATGTTGAAAGCGGTCGACATGCTCATGCCGAGCTCCTTGCACGCCGACTCCATGTTCTTCTTGGTTTCCTCGTCCATGCGCACGTTAACCATCGCAGTAGCCACGACAGGCCTCCTTTCATCTTGCCGCGACAATATCATATCGCCTATCTATTGTAAAGCAGAACGATATACAATCAATAGCATTATGGAATGGCTGGTTGTAAACGTTGCCGCAAATACTGAATGAGGCGCGCCCAAAGGCCACCTAGACCTGAGGTCGCATGATGCCGCCAACATGCTGTGAAGCGCCTTTGCCAAATAGCGCATCTGCTTGCCGAGCTGGTCGCTTTGCCTGCAAGCTGGATATCTCGCCCGTGTGCCTTCTTCGCCGATCCATTCGGTCATTAGCTGGAACGAAGCTTCCAGGGAGGCTTCGTCAGTTGCTTTTCGCAGTCTAAATCCAATTCTGTCCAGCAGCCCGTTGAACTCAAGCTCGGTCGTTGCGAACTCGCCGAGGTTTTGATTTCGCTCCCGTCACGCAAATCGAGCGGTTCATCCTTTGCGGCTCGACTGAGCCTTGCGCTGCAGTTTCGTTAGCGTGCCCAGCAGCTTCGAGGCCAAGCCCAAGCGCTCTCAGACCATCTCGCGACCAGGGGGTTCTGAGCTTCATGCAGCCCTAACGCAATGAGCCTATCGTCAGCACGGATTTCGGAAAGGTGCGAAACGGATCCCTACCTCAGCAGCCTCGCGGGGACGCCCACGTAGGTCCCCGGCTCCTTGATGTCCCCGATGACCACGGCGCCCGCGCCCACCATGCAGCCGCCGCAGATGCTGACGTTGTTGCTCACGACGCTGCCGACGCCGAGCCAGGTGCCGTCGCCCACCGTCACCGCGCCCGCGACGTGGGAGCCCACCGAGACGTGCGCGAACCTGCCGATGCGGCAGTCGTGGTCGACCGTGGCCCCCGTGTTGACGATGGCGCCCTCGCCGATGCGGACGTCGGAGTTGACGATGGCCCCCGCCATGACAACGGAGCCCCTCCCGACCTCGACGCGTCGGCTGACGGAGGCGGCGGGGTGCACCAGCGTGACGGCGCGCCCGCCGAGCCCCCGCTGGATGCGCTCGCGAGCGCGGGCGTCCCCGATGGCCACGAAGAAGTCGGCGTCGGGGAAGCTCCCCCAGTCCGACGCCCTGCCGACGACGGGCAGGCCCGCGCACTCGGCCAAGCCCTCCGCGTCGTCCAAGAACGCGACGTCCCGGTACCCGACCCGCATGGCGATGTCGGCCACGACCTTCCCGTGGCCGCCGGCCCCTATGATGATCAGCCTTCTCATGTTACCTCACCTGCCGGCATCCGCCCCGTCATCTCGCGAAGAGCCTCCTAGTCCCTCCTGAACAAATCCCGCGTGTAGACCTTGCCCGCCACGTCGTCGAGGTCGGGGCTCCAGCGGTTGGCGACGATGAGGTCGCACCTCTCCTTGAACGCCTCCAGGTCGCGGGTGACCTCGGAGCCGAAGAACTCGGGGTCGTCCAAGGTGGGCTCGTAGACCACCACGGGGATCCCCTTGGCCTTCACCCTCTTCATGACGCCCTGGATCGAGCTCGCGCGGAAGTTGTCCGAGCCCGACTTCATGACGAGGCGGTAGACGCCCACGACGGGGCGCTCCACGCCCTCGTACACCAGCCCCCACACCCGGTCGACCACCTCCTCGGCCACGTAGTCCTTGCGCGTGCGGTTGGCGTCGACGATGGCCTGGATCATGCACTGCGGCACGTCCCTGAAGTTGGCGAGCAGCTGCTTTGTGTCCTTGGGCAGGCAGTAGCCCCCGTAGCCGAACGAGGGGTTGTTGTAGTGGGAGCCTATGCGGGGGTCGAGCCCCACCCCCTCGATGATCTGCCCGGCGTCGAGCCCGCGCACGCTCGCGTAGGTGTCCAGCTCGTTGAAGTAGGACACGCGCAGGGCCAGGTAGGTGTTGGCGAAGAGCTTCACCGCCTCGGCCTCGGTGGCGCGCATGACGAGGGTGGGGATTGAGTCGGCGGGCTCCTCTGCCCCCTCGGCGAGGAGCCGCGCGAACTCGCGGGCCCGCCCCTCGAGCTCATCTGCGAACTTGGACTCACTCGGCACCCCCACGATGATACGAGAGGGGTGCAGGTTGTCGTAGAGCGCGCGGCCCTCGCGCAGGAACTCCGGGCTGAACAGGAAGCGGCCCTGTGGGTAGCGCTCGCAGAGGGACTTCGTGTAGCCCACCGGCACGGTGGACTTCACCACCATGACCGCCTCGGGGTTCGCCTCGAGCACCAGCTCCACCACCTGCTCCACGTAGCGCGTGTCGAAGAAGTTGCGCTCCTCGTCGTAGTTGGTGGGCGTGGCGATCACCACGAGGTCGGCCCGCCCGTAGGCGGCCCTCCCGTCGAGCGTGGGGCGGAGGTCGAGCGCCCGCTCCCCGCGCGCCGCCTCGGAAAGGAAGCGCTCAATCTCGGCGTCGGCGATGGGGCTCTCCCACCGGGCGAGCCTCTCCACCTTCTCCGGCACCACGTCCACGGCGTCCACGTGGTTGCACTGCGCCAGCAGCACCGCCAGCGACAGCCCCACGTACCCCGTCCCGGCAACGGCGATTCTCATAGTCAAGTCAGTCCTTCCTTCTTCTGTTCTCAAAGTGCATGAGCGCCGCCCGGCCGGCGGCGCCCGGGCGAGCCCTACAGCCCGTAGTAGCCCCTGTACCACCTGGCGAACGCGCGCAGGCCGTCCTCCAACTTGGTGCCCGGCTTGAACCCCAGGTCGCGCTCGAGGGCGCTCGTGTCCGCGTAGGTGACGGGCACGTCGCCGGGCTGCATGGGCACGAGCTCTCGGTGCGCCTCGAAGTCGTAGCCCTCCGGCAGCACGCCCTCCTCCACGAGCACGCGCTGCAGCGTGTCGACGAAGTCGAGGAGGCTCTCGGGGTGCGAGTTGCCGATGTTGTACACGCGGTGCGCGGCCCGGGGCAAGCCGTCGGCGCCGATCTCCACCGCAGGCGGGGCGCCCATCACGCGCACCACGCCCTCCACGATGTCATCCACGTAGGTGAAGTCGCGCTGGCAGTCGCCCATGTTGAATATCCTTATCTTCTCGCCGCGCACCAGCTTGTCGGTGAACCCGAAGTAGGCCATGTCGGGGCGGCCCATGGGGCCGTAGACCGTGAAGAAGCGAAGCCCCGTGGCGGGGATGGAGTAGAGCTTGGAGTAGGCGTGGGCCATGAGCTCGTTCGACTTCTTGGTGGCCGCGTAGAGGGACACGGGCTCGTCCACGCGGTCGCCCTCGGCGAAGGGCACCTTCTCGTTGCCGCCGTAGACCGAGCTCGAGCTCGCGTAGACCAGGTGCTTGACCGGATGCCTCCTGCACGCCTCGAGCACGTTGAAGAACCCGACCAGGTTGGAGTCCACATAGGCGCGCGGGTTCTCGATGGAGTAGCGCACCCCCGCCTGCGCGGCGAGGTTCACCACCACGTCGAAGCCTCGCTCCCCGAACAGGGCCTCGACCGCCCGCTCGTCGGCCAGGTCGCCGCGCACGAAGGTGAGCCTGCCAACGGAGAACCCATCAGCGCTCGCGTCGCCCGCGCTCCCGCCCGCCGCGCCGGCGAGCATCCGCAGCCTGTCCTCCTTGATCCCGACGTCGTAGTAGCCGTTCACGTTGTCGAGCCCCACGACCTCGCAGCCGCCGTCCTCCAGCAGACGCCTGCACAGAAACGCGCCGATGAACCCGGCTGCGCCGGTTACCAGAATCCTGTTCACTGTCTTCTCCAATTTGTCAAAGGAACATTGCCAAAATGATCGATTGCGACGCCGAAGCCGGCGCAGAGAGGCGCCCACCTCGCCCCGACCCCACACATGGAGAGGCCGCCCGCCCGCGTCTCCCACCCCAGGTCGAGATCCCCCGACTCGATGAAGACAGACACGTAGGTCCCAAGCTGATCATGCCCATCTTGTAGTACGGTAGCACGCGGCTTTCCACGTGGCTGGGACCACAACGACCAGGGGAAGGAGGAACATCTCAGGGACCTTCGTCGTGAAAGCCAGGACGAAGACGGCGATGCCCGACGTCATGGTAAACATCAGGGTCGTGTTGTGGAGCTGGATCTTCTGGAGCGCCTCCTCCCGCAGAGAGTCGTACTCGGCGAGAAGGGCGCTGCTCGCCGCCTGACAAGCTCGCCCACCCGCCCGCGCAGTCTGGGTGTCCCGGATTTGGACGCTCTGGATCCCATGCGGTTCAGCAGGCCGCATTTCGAGCGCCCTGGCTTTCATACAATTTAGGCTTTCCTGGTTTTCGTGGAAAATTACGTCTGATTATGAGTCTTTCGCCAACCCGGATTTCGGAAAGGCCTATTTTGTCTAGCATTTTGACCAGAGGCAATTTGGATATTTTGAGCTTCTACCTCGTCAAGAACTCGTGACCCTTCGCTATCCGGCCGCGCCAGTAGTCGAGAAGGTCACGCATGGTCTTCTCGTAGGGGATCTCGGGCTCCCATCCGGTGTGGGCCTTGAACTTGCGGCAGTCGGGCACCTGCAGGTCGGCGTCGATGGGGCGCAGGCGCGCGGGGTCCACCTCCACGCGGATGTCGTCCTTGATGGTCGAGTAGCCGATGAGGGCGTCGAGGGTGTCGCCCACCTCGCAGGTGTGGGTGCCGCCGATGTTGTAGTACTCGCCCGGGACGGGATCCACCGTCACGAGCATGTAGTAGGCGCGCACGGCGTCGCGGACGTCCGCGTAGGTGCGCAAGCTCTTCAGGTTGCCCACCTTGATCACGGGATCTATGAGGCCCGCCTCTGCCATGGCCACCTGCTTCGCGAACGTGGACTCGTGGAACACGTCGCCGCGCCTGGGGCCGGTGTGCGTGAACATGCGGGTGGTCATGACGGTCATGCCGTAGGCCTCGGCGTAGTAGCGGCCCAAAAGGTCGGTGCCCACCTTGGAGATGGCGTAGGGCGAGGCCGGGTGGAAGGGGCACTCCTCGTGGATGCCCCCCTCGGGCTTCTTGTCCGCCGGGATCTTGCCGAAGACCTCAGACGACGCGCAGACGTGGATGACCGGCTCGTAGCCGGGCACGCGGTCGCGGGCGTTCCTCAGCGCCTCGAGCAGGCGGGCGGTGCCGTTGACGTTGGTCTCCAGCGTGTCGATGGGCGCGGTGAAGCTCGTGAGCGGGTAGCTCTGCGCGGCCAGGTGGAACACGTAGTCCGGCATCACCTCGTCCACAACGCGCACGAGCGATATCTGGTCGTTGAGGTCGGCGTACTCGAAGAAGAGGCGGTCCCTCCTGTTCGCGCGGTCGAGCAGGTGCTCCACGTTGTCGAGCGGGCTGCGCCAGCGGCACACGCCGTGGACGTCCCAGTCGGTGTTCTCCAGCAGGAAGTCGGCGAGGTGGCTGCCCACCATGCCCGTGACCCCCGTGATAAGCGCCTTGGTCATCTCTCGATTCCTTTCATCTCTCTTTGGAACTTGCTCGTGAACGACTCTCCCGCGTCGTAGACGCGGTAGTCGGCCGCATAGATGCTCTTTATCTGCGCGACCTCGGGCCTGTGGTCGAAGAAGCCCTCCGGGGGCGCGGCGATGCGGTAGCGGAGCCCGGGGAAGGCGCGCATGCGGAGCACCTCGTCGGCCATGCGGACGCGGCTCACCAGCTCGGGGCCGCAGACGTGGAGGTAGGCGTGGGGATAGGCGCCCCAGTTGCCCGCGAGCCAGGACACCGACGCGAGCACGTCCGAGAGCGTGGTCGCGCTGCGGTAGAAGGGGTGGAAGACCTCTGCCTCCTCGCCCCGCGCGGCGCACCCCCTGAGGTACCCGACGAAGCGGTCGTGGTCCGAGGCCACGTACGAGAGGCGCAGCGCCTTGAAGAGAGGCGAGCCCTCGAAGCGGCGCTCCACCTCAGCCTTCATCTCCCCGTATGCGAAGGCGGGGCCGCGAGCGCTCTCCTCGTCGTAGGCTACGCCCTCGTCGGGCGGGAACACCGCGTCGCTCGAGAAGAAGAGCACGCGGGCGCCGGCCCCGATCGCCTGGCCGACCACCTTTGACGTGCCCTCGACGTTGACCCGCCAGCAGGCCTCGCGGTCGTTGGCGCATTGGTCGGGCCCGGACACGGCCGCCGCGAAGACCACGAGGTCGCCCTCGCCGAACGGGCAGGACGCCAGGGGCTCGTCAGCCGCCAGGTCCACCGGGTGTACCGGGTCGTCCACGGACATGCCCGTGACGGCGCGGCCCGCCGCCTCGAACATGCCCGCGACCCGCGAGCCGATGTAGCCCGTGGAGCCGATGACGAAGATGCTCTCGCTGCTATCCAACATGTGCTCCCACCTCGAAGAATCTGACTCCCGCCGCCTCCGCTGCCGCCCGGTCCTTCTCGGAGTCGCCGTACATGACGCACTGCGCCGGGTCGGCGCGGAAGTCGCGCATGGCGCGGACGAGCATGCCGGGCCTGGGCTTGCGGCACCCGCACTCCCCCGTGAAGTCCGGGTGGTGCGGGCAGAAGTACCAGGCGTCCACGCGCGCGCCCAGCGCACGCAGCTCCACTGCCATCGCGCGGTGCAGCGCGCGCATGTCGGCCGCCGAGTACATCCCCTTGGCGACGCCCGCCTGGTTGGTGACCACGGCGATCCGCCAGGAGGGGTCCTCGGAGTAGCGGCGCATGAGCTCCACCGTCTCCGGGACGAGCTCGCACTCCTCGACGCTGTGCAGGTGCCCCGTGTCCACGTTGACCGTGCCGTCGCGGTCGAACATAGCCAGGCGCGCGGGCCCGGGCCCTCCCGCGCACCCCCCGCCGGGCGCGAAGAGGCCCTGGGCGCGCTCGTAGTCCTCGGGCACCCCGATGTCGACGAAGCCCCCGCCGGCCTCGACGGCGACGAGCGCGCCGTCACGGACGACGCGGGCGAACCAGCCGTCCTCCAGCGAGAACACGTCCGGCTCCCCCTCGAGCGCATCGCGGCGGATTAGGTACGTCCCCCCGTTTATGAGGCCGTCGGGGCAGGGCGCCTTCTCGCGGAAGGCCAGGATGCGCCCGCCGGCGCCGACGTCCAGGGTGCCGTACCGGTCGAAGCCCCCCATGCGCTTGGAGGCGATCGCGCACTGCACCCCGGGGTCCGCCGCGAGGGCGCGCTCCATGGCGGCGAAGTCCGCGTCGAGGTACGTGTCGCCGTTCAGCACGAACACCTCGGGCCGCGCGCACAGGGCCAGGGCCCCCTTGAGGGCGCCGCCCGTGAGGAGCGGCGCGTCCTCGGGGCTGTAGTCGACCTCAAGGCCCCGGTACGTCCCCATGAAGTAGTTTTCGATCTGCT
>NZ_JAAKEE010000038.1:0-24457 GCF_011038995.1 Adlercreutzia sp. ZJ242 | reverse complement strand
CTTCTGAATCTGGTGTTGCCGCCTTACCTCTCATGTAAATCGCCTGATCAAGTTAATGTTCTTGGGTTATCGGCAACACGGATTTCGGAAAGGCCCACAATCGACGTCAGGGACAAAATCGCATGGACTCTCTAGGGCTTACAAACAGGAAAACGTAGCCCGAGCGGACGCCTTGTTGGGCATCCTGAAGTTTATCTCATCCCCGAAGGACGAAGGCTCAGATTATCCAAGGCGAATCGGTAGCGTTGACTATGAGTAGTGAAGGATGTGGCTCGATGTAGCCCCAAGAAGAGTCGATGCTCAAGGACTCTTCCACGTTGGAAGAACTTTCTTCAGCGACCTGGTCGGCACAACCACCAAGGAAAAGCAAAGCCAGAACGAACGCCATCACCAGCGGTAACGCAGCTATGCTCGTCCTGTCCTTGATAAAGAGATTAACTCTCATACATACGCCTCTGTCTTGTTGATCAAAGCACTATCAGTCTACCAGACGAGCGACAAGAGCATGCTGTTGAGCTGCACGCAGCGGGCGCACATGCTCCTTAAGAACATGCTCGATTCTTTCGCAGTCAGTATCAATCGACACTTCAGCGTTGTTTTTGAAGAGAGTTCTATTGTTTTGCGAGCACTCTCAAGAACTCCCGCAAACTTAGATCTGCCCTACGAGAATACTCTGACTCAATAGACAAGGCAGCCATACGCACACTACTTGGCATGTTTCACGTGAAGCCTTCCCAACAATACAGCGAATCCTGGGCAGCAAGATGCATATCCGCTGCCCGAAAACTCTGCATTACTACGCTTTGGGTCACGCAAGAAAAACGAGAGTCCGTTGATGCGGCTCAACCAAAGCAACCTCCTAGACAGCCATACCAGCCCTTACACAGCAACGTTTCTATTACTGCCCCTTCATCTGCCAGATCATGGGTTACCGCTAGAGGTGCGTGAAACGGCAAATTATCCTGGACGATCTTCGGGCGTACAACGTCTTTCCTGTCGTTCTATTCCCGTCCCACCAGGCAGACCAGCACGCGGGTGCTGCCTTCGGGGATTCTCCTCTCCAGCACGCCCCTTATCTCAAGGGCCTCGACGGTTTTCGAGAGCTTCTTGGAAATGCCCTTGTAGCCCATCGCACGCGCAAGGTCCGTAAGCGTCATATCTTCCTTCTCCAATGCGTCGAGAATGCGCTGCTCGTACAGGCGCACCTTCTCGCACCCCGCCTTTTGGCCCGGAGCAAAAGCGGGGTGCGCCGGGATGACCACCGAGAGGAACCCGCGCTGCTCGTCGCTGAAGAACTCGAGGGCGGGCGAGCCGTTCGCCTCAAGCGCCTTGTACGCGTTGGGAAAGCCCGTGTTACGTCCCTCTATGAGCCTCAGCTCCTTCAGGAAGTCCCCGATGCGACGGTTGCGGTAGCTGCGCGCCCTGATCTTGCGCTCGGCAACATCCTCGTCCGATATGCTGCGATCGAACCCGGGGAAGCTCGTGACCTCAAGGGCATCGGGCGTGACCCTCACCGTGATAGGCTCGCTGATCTGGTATGACCGGTGATAGACCGCGTTCGCCAGGATTTCCTCGACCGCCGCGTACGGATAGTTGAATGCTCGCGCCGCCTCGGCGCGCTCCGGGCTCTTCGACACCTTCTCCTTGATCACGTAGTTCTTCACGTACGCGAGGGCATCCTCGAGCTGGCGCTGGATGGGGCCCGTGAACACCTTCTCCACCATGTCGGCTCCCGTTGGGTCGGGGATGTCGACCACCTCGATGCGCGCATAGCGGAAGAATCGCTCGGGATGCTCCGTGAACATGAGCACGCCGACGTTCAAGGGCCGCACATCCTCAACCGGCCCCGAGACCAGCTGCATGTCGCGCGCAAGGTCAAGTGTGCTCAACTTCGCCGAATGCTCGTAGAGGTCGCTGCCGATCTTCCTGAGGTGCTGACGCATCAGGCCCAGGTCCAGGTCATCAACATTTGCCAGCAAGTTCGGTCGGTCGTCGAAGGGAATGTCCGTCGAAATGTAGAAGAGCTCCTTCTCTTCGTCGGGCGAGGCCACCACCGTGCTGCTGAACTTGCGGATGTAATAGTGCTTGGCTGATCCTGCAGAATGCACGTCCTTGCACGCCTTGTAGGGGCGCCCGTGCCCTCCTGGCACCCAGATGACCACGAGGTACGCCCCCTGAAAGAGAACGGGCTCCACGATGGGATTGTAAAGGGGCTCTATTCGGTGGCAAAAGCCCACCATCCTCTTGAGGATGCCGTCGATCTCGTCTTGGGGTATCCCCTTGGGCGGGAGGACGGGCACACCGTTCTCCTCCTCGACGCCCAAGACGAGGTACCCTCCGCCTATGTTATCAATGTCGTTTGCGAAGGCGCAGATGGTGTGGACGACCGCATTGGGGTTGAACCCGCTTTTGAACTCGATGCGCGCCGACTCGACAACGCGGCGGTTGACCAGGTCATCTATGTTAACAGGGATCGGCATGGAACACCTCCTGCTGATCGGGCTCCACTAGGGCGCATGTACCTGCATGTTCCCTTGACTTGCGGCTCAGTATCACATGGCTCGACAAACTCGTCAAGCGATTTGTCGAGGACTCGATAAAATTTTGTCGAGTCCTCGACATTTTTGTTGTCGAGGGCGTCGAGCCGGGGATGAGGAGAGCGTTGGGTGCGGGCACTTCGGCATGGGCACGCTCCATGCGCAGGGGATCGCCAGGCACGGGAACTTCCCGAGTTTGCAAGCGCCCAGCGCGTAGGCGCCCCCTCGCACCCCGCGCCCTACAGCTTGATGAGGGTGGCGGGGTGGATGGGGGCGGTGGCTTCCTGGAGCACGCGCACCACTTCCTCGTGGCAGGTGAGGAGGATCACCTGGCGCGTCTCCGCGAGCTCGGCGAGGGCGCGCGCCGCGCCGCGGCGGCGCTCGGCGTCGAAGTTCACGAGGATGTCGTCGGCGAGCACGGGGACGGCGCGGCCCACGTTGGGCGCGCACGTGAGGAGCGCGATGCGCAGCGCCAGGTAGAGCTGCTGGCAGGTCCCCAGCGAGAGCAGGTTGGGCTCGCGCGTGGTGAGCGTGCTGTCGGTCACCTGCACCTCGCCGGCGTCGGTGAGCGCCACGCGCGTCCACCGCCCGTCCGTCATGAGCGCCAGCAGGCGGCTGGCCTGGGCGAACACCTCAGGCTGGCTCTTCGACTTCCACGCCGCCACGGCGTCTTCCAGCATGCGCTGCGCCAAGAGCAGGCGCGCGAGGTCGACCGACGCCTCGTCGATGCGCGTCTTGAGCTCGTGGTAGCGCGTCTTGAGCTTGTCGAACTCGCGCGCCTGGCGCGCCTGCGCGAGCTCACGGCTCAGCTCGCCCCAGCGGCGGTTGAGCGCCTCGGTCTTCTCGAGCGCCTCGGCGCGCTCGCTCGTGCAGCGCGCGAGCTCCTGGTCGAGCGCGGCGAGCGTCACCTCGGCGGGCACGCCCGCGCGCTCGCACAAAAGCGCCTGCTGCGCGGCTATCTCCCCCAGGCGCGCCTCCACCTCGTTGACGCGCTGCGTGGCCGAGCGCTGGCGCTGGCGGTCGAGCGCCATCTCGGCGCGGGCGTCGCGGGCGTCGTCGAGCAGCACGCGGGCACGGCGCAGAGAAGCGTCCGCGTCTCCCAACCCCATCTCGGCGAGGTCGGCGCGCACGGCGCCCTCAAACTCGGCCTGCGCCTGCTCGCCCAGCTCGAGGCGCTTGGCGCACTGGGACATCGCCTCGTGGGCGGCCTCGAGGCGCTCGCGGCGCTCCTCGTCGCGACGATCGGGACGGAACAGGAGCACGAGGGCCGACGCGGCCAAGAGGAGCCCGAAGAACACCATGACCAGGCCCAATGACGTATATGACAGGCTGCCCGCGGCGCGCCCCTGGATGAACAGCGGGACGCCCAGGCACAGGAGCAACGCGAACATGGCCGCCGTGACCGCGACCTGCACGCCGCGGCGCAGGTGGGGCCGCCCCTGGTCAGCGCGACGCTGCGTCTCCAGAAGCGCCTCGTAGGCGGCGCGCGCGGCGGCGTAGTCCTCGCGCGCGGCGTCGAGCAGGTGCGCCTGCTTCGCCTCACGCTCCGCAAGCGCCTCAAGGCGCTCACGCGCGGCTCGGTCCTCCGCGCCCGTCAGGCGCGCGAGCACGCGGCCGACCGCCTGCTCGCGTGAGCGGCGCGCGGCCACCGCGCGGCGCTCCTCGTTGTGGAGGTGCTCGAGCTCGACGCGCAGCGACGCCGCCTCCGAGCCGAGCTTCTCCAAGCCGGCCCGGCAGACCGACAGGCTCTCGACGGACGCGTTCAGGCGGTCCACGCGCTCGCTCATGCGCTGGCGCTCAGGCTCGATCGCATGGAACTCGCGGTCCTGCGCGCGGCTGTTCTCCATCTCCTCCGCGGCGGCGCGCAGCGCGCGGCGGATCTCGTCGCGCTCTTCGGTCAGCTGCACGATGGAGCTCTGCGCGCTCGCCGCGCGCGAGGTGTACTCCGCCAGCCGCTCCTGCACGACGCCGAGCGCCTGCGCCGGCGACGCGCCCGTGCCCGACCCGGCTGTGAGCAGGCGCGCCGTCACGTCGGTGGTGTTGCGCAGGCTGCGCAGCTCGTCGCTCGTGAGGGAGAACACGGCGCGGAAGGTGTCCTTGTCGATGTCGTCGACCAGGCTTGCGTCGCCCTGCAGGCCGTCGGCGTTGCGCACGCGGCGCAGCTCGAGCGGGGCGGCGGGGCCGGGGGCGCCAGCAAAGCCGGGGGCGCCAGCAAGGCCGGAGGCGCCGAGGCGCTCGGGAGCCGTGCCGCGCGCCAACGCGCCGCCGACTAGCACGCTGCCCGACAGCGCGTCGCCCCGCTCCCCTTCCGCACCTTCTTCCCGCTCCTCGAAGAACAGCGACCCGGCGCGCTCGGTGCCGCGCGGCTTGTAGGCGTTGCGCCCGCCGCGAGCCTCGTCCCAGCCGAACAGCACGCCGCCCACGAACGCCGCGAGCGTCGTCTTGCCCGACTCGTTGGCGCCGAACACCACGTTGAGGTGCGGCGAGAACGGCCCCACCACGCGGTCGCGCGCGGCGCCGAAGCTCTCCATCTTGACGTGCCTCAGATAGGGGGCCATCAGCGATCACCCTCCTGGACGAGCAGGTCGAGCACGAGGTTCTCCGCCTCGCCGATCAAGGCGTCGAGGTCGGCGGTCACCCCGCGCGGCATCGGCACGCCGCGGCGCAGGAACTCCTCCTGCAAGAAGCCCACCTGCTCGTCATGCGTCGCGCGCAGGGTCTGCGCCGCGCTGAGCACCGCCGCGGGGAACATCCCCTCGGCGCGCAGGGCGTCGCGGTCGAGCGGGCGCGTGGTCTTGTCCACGAGCGCGTCCACGAAGAAGTCGGGGCGCGCCTCGTTGAGCGTCGCGCGCAGATCCTCCATCACGCCGGGACGCGCCAGCACGTCATGCAGCGGCGTGGCGCCCTCGAGCGTGATGCGCGAGATCATCTCCTCGCACTGCGCCGTGTTGCTCGCGGCGAACTGCGCGCGCATCACCGCGTCGGCCACGGCGGGAAGCGACGCGCACTCCCCCACGTCCACCGCGTAGCGCTGCCACGCCACGCTGGCCGTGGGGATGAACTCCACGCGGTTCGGCGCGCCCTCTTCGAGCGTCACCAGGCTCACGCCGCGCGGGCCCGTCTCCTTCACGTCACGCCCCTGGATGCAGCCCGAGAACACGAGGCGCGGGTCCTCCGGGTTGTCGACGAAGCGCTGGTGGATGTGCCCGAGCGCCCAGTAGTCGAACCCGGCGGCGCGCAGCCGCACGGGGCTCGTGGGCGCCTTCGCCGGGTCGAGGTTGAGCCCGGTGTGCAGCACGCCCACGCCGAACGGCGCCTCGACGGCCCGCGGCCCGAGCGCGACCTCGGCAGATGCTCGCGTGAGGCCCTCGGCGATGTCGCGGTCGGCCGGCCACACCTTGTTGGGGTAGCCGCGGCCGCCGAGCACGCAGAGCGGCTCGCCCGCGCGCTCGAACAGGGCGAAGCTGGGCTTGTCGGCGGCGAACATCGTCGCGTTCGCGGGGAGCGCGAAGAAGTCCTGCTGCCACTGGGCGTACGGGTCGTGGTTGCCCGTGCACAGGTACGCCTTGATGCCCGCCTCGCCCAAGCGCTCGATGCCCTTGAAGAACCGCAGGTAGTCGGCGTAGGAGGCGCGCGCCTCGTCGAACACGTCGCCCGCGATCACCACGAAGTCGACCGCGCGCGCGACCGCCGCGTCGATCAGGCGGTCGTACGCCTCGGGGATCGCCTCGCACAGGCGGTCGGCCCACTCGGGCGACAGCGCGCGCAGGCCGCGGAAGGGCGCGCCGATGTGCAGGTCGGCCGCGTGGATGAACGTAAGCCGGCGCGGCATGGGCTAGAACCCGCCTACGCGCGAGTCGTCGATGAAGTCCATGAACTTGGTGTACTCCGGGTTGAATGCCAGCGTGATGTCCCGGGTGGCGCCGTTGCGGTGCTTCGCCACGATGAGCTCGGCCGTGCCCAGGTCAGGACGATCCTCGCTCTCCGCCTCCATGTCGTCCATGGAGCGGTCGATGAACATGACGATGTCGGCGTCCTGCTCGATGGAGCCCGATTCGCGCAGGTCAGACAGCATCGGGCGCTTCTTGCCGCGCATCTCCACCGCGCGGGAGAGCTGCGAGAGCGCGATGACCGGCATGTCCATCTCCTTCGCGAGCACCTTCAGGCCGCGCGAGATCTCGCCGACCTCGACGGCGCGGTTGCCGTCCTTGCGCACGGCGGGCGGCTGCATGAGCTGCAGGTAGTCCACGATGATGAGGCCGCGCCCCTGCCCCGCCGCGTGCCGCAGCTCGCGGCGCGCCTTCGCGCGGGCCTCGAGGATCGACAGGCCCGGCGAGTCGTCGATGTAGACCTCGAGCTTCGAGAGCGTGTTCGACGCGTCGGCGATGGCGCCCCAGTCGCCCTCGGACACGAAGCCGCCGCGGATCTTCGACAGGCTCACGCGCGCCTCGGCGCACAGGATGCGCTGCACGAGCTGCCCCGCGCTCATCTCCAAGGAGAAGAACGCCACAGCCGTGCCCGCCTTCGCCGCGTTCACGGCCATGTTCAGCGCGAACGAGGTCTTGCCGACGCCGGGGCGCGCGGCGAGGATGACCAGGTCACCGCCGCGGAAGCCGTGGAACAAGTTGTCGACGTCGCGGAAGCCCGTGGGCACGCCCGCCATGTGGTCGCCCTGCGCGGCGAGCTTCGATATCTCCTCGAACGCGTCGGTGATGAGCGTGTCCATCTTCACGAACGACGATGACACGCGCTTCTCCGTGACGTTGAACAGCGTCTTCTCCGCCTCCTCGACCACCTGGTTGAGGTCGTCGGGCGCGTCGTAGGCGAGCGCGTTGATGTCGGCGGCCGCGTACACCAGCTCGCGCAAGATGGCCGTGCGCTTCACGATGTCGGCGTGCCGCTGCCAGTTGGTGAGCGCGAAGGTGTTGTCAGCGAGCTCAGCCAGATATGCGCGGCCACCCACGGCCTCGAGCTGGCCCTTCGCCTGCAGCGTGTCGGCCAGGGCGATGGGGTCCACGGGGATGCGGCGGACGGAGAGGTCGTAGACCGACTCGAAGATGATGCGGTGCGCCGGGCGGAAGAAGTTCTCGGGCTTCAGGCGCAGGATCAGCTCCTCGACCACCTCGGTGTTCAGCATGCACGCCGCCAGCACCGACTGCTCTGCCTCGATGTTCTGCGGGAGCTGCGCGCGCTTGGCCGCGTCGACGGTGGTGCGTTGCGTATGCGAGGTTGAGGCGGGAGCGGGCATCGGCTTCTTTCCTTCTGCTTGGTGCGACGCTTGGCACGGCTGCTTGGCACGGCGCTTGCGAGGTGGTTTGCGGAACAGTCCTATGGTAGCGCAAAGGCGCCAAGGCGCGCCCCTGAAAGGAAAACTCCCCTCGCCCACGTGGGGCAAGGGGAGTTCGCTTGCGTTTCGGACGCAGGCACGTGGCGTGCGAAGCGCCGTGCGCGAAGCGCCGCGTGCGCGCGCACCGGGTTCGTTCGGCGGAACCGCCTCACGCGAGCCCGCGCATACGCGCAGGTGCTACTCGGCGTCCTCGGCAGCCTCGACGGCCTCGGTCTCGGCCGCTTCCTCGGCCTCAGCCTCAACGGCCTCCTCGACCTCGGCAACCTTCTTGTCGCCGACGGTGACGGTGACAGTGGCCTTGATGGTGCGGTACAGCGACACGATGACCTCATGCTCGCCGGCAACCTTGATCGGCTTGCCCAGCTCCACGCGGCGCTTGTCGATCTCGATGCCGAGCTCGGCCTCGATGGCCTCGGCGACCATGGTGGAGGTGACGGAGCCGAACAGCTGGCCCTCTTCGCCCACCTGGGCAGCCACGAACACCTTGGCGGCGTTGAGCTTCTCGGCCAGGGCGTTGGCGTCAGCGATGCGCACTTCCTCGCGCTTCGCGATGTTCTTCTTACGCTCCTCGAGCTGCTTGAGGTTGCCCTTGGTGGCCCTCACGGCGTAGCCCTGGGTGAGCAGGTAGTTGTTGGCAAAGCCCGCGGCCACGTCGATGACGTCGCCTTCGCCGCCCTTGCCCTTGAGTTCCTTCAGCAGAATGACCTTCATGTGTCCTCCTTAGCCACGATTGCGACGGTCGCCGCGACCGCTCACAGCGGGGACAACGTAGGGCATGAGAGCCATCTCGCGAGCGCGCTTGACGGCGTTCGCAATGTCGCGCTGGTGCTGGGTGCAGGCACCCGTCACGCGGCGGGGTTTGATCTTGCCACGATCGGTAACGTACTTGCGCAGCATCTGCGTATCCTTGTAGTCGACGTACTCGACGTTATCCTTGCAGAACTGGCAGTACTTACGACGAGGCTGCTTAGCGTAATCGGCCATATTAACCTCTCAACTTTCGCTTAAAACGGGATGTCTTCGTCATAAACCGAAGAAGAGGCGTCGATGACGGGGGCCGGGGCGCTGTACGCGGGCTGCGCGTTGTACGCAGGCTGGGCGTTGTACGCCGGCGCGCCGTAGTCGCCGGAGTTGTGAGCACCGCCGCTGTTGCGGCTCGACATGAACTCGAGCTCGTCGACGATAACCTCGATCTTGCTGCGCTTCTGGCCGTCGCGCTCCCACTGGCTCCAGCGAAGCTTGCCCTCGATGGAGACCTTGGTGCCCTTGGTCAGGTAGTTGCTGAGGCTCTGCGCGCGCGTGCCGAACATGGTGCAGTCGATGAAGTTGGGATAGTCCTCCCACTCGCCGGTCTGCGGGTTCTTGCGGCGGTCGTTCACCGCAACGCCCATGCTCATCACGGGCATGCCGGACTGCGTCTGGCGAAGCTCAGGGTCACGCGTCAGGTTACCGCTGATAACAACTCGATTGATGCTCATTTCCACCTCTCCTCATGCTGGGGCGGCTTGCTGCCGCCCGATCTCTCACTAGTCGCGATCCGTGCGGGCCACGATCATATGACGCACTACCGCATCGGTGATGCGCAGCACGCGATCGAGCTCGGCGATGTTCTGGGGATCAGCGTGGAAATCGATGAGAGTGTAGTCACCATCGGTCAGACCATTGATCTCGTAAGCGAGTTTGCGCTTGCCCCACGCGTCGACGTTGTCGATGGAACCCTCGCCAGCGGCGATCGTGGTCTCGATGCGCTTCATAACACCCGCGCGCGTCTCTTCGTCGATAGTAGGAGCGACAAAAAACAGCAGTTCATAAGCCTTCATCAGCTCACCTCCTTTGGACTTTACGGCCCCGGGCTGGTGAAGGCTCTCACCGGGGCAGGATACAGCCTGCCTAGTATACCAAAGAGCCTCGCCTTGCATACCCGCCGATTTTCCCTCGATCACGTTTACCACACATATGCGTTCGTCGCGCGAGGCGTGGGGCCGTTCGTGATCCCGCCCATGTCCCGCCCTGTCACTTCTCGCGCCACGCCGCGCGCGCCGAACGCCGGCCCTGACAGCCCCGCGCGGGCGCTCCTCCTGCCGAGTTTCCTTCGGGTTGCTCGCCTCACGGGGTTGCCGAAGCTCTTGCCCCTCAGCATAGCGGCGCCGTCTGACAAGCCGATGGCGGGGACTTGGCGAATCCGCCGCGCAGCGTGAGGGCGGGGGCTTTGCCGCGAGGCGGATGGAAGGAACCGATTGCGCGCCGCCACCTGACGCAAAGGCGGTGGTGGAACGCTGCGCTTCGGTGCGAAGGAGGCGAAGGGGGCGCCGCGTTTTGGCGCAAAGGAGGTGGAAAGAGTGCCGTACTTCGGCGCGAAGGCAACGGACAGGCGCTGCATTCTGGCGAAAAGCTGGCGAATTGTCGCTTCGACCTGGCAGGAATCAGGCAGAAAGCCACCGCAACCCGACGCGAAGAGGACGCAATGGGAAGACGAGGGGGAGAGGGAGAGAACGCGGCGGAGGAGCGAGGAAGCGGCCAGCTGCCCCGCATGGGTATCGGGGCAGCTGGCCGCTTCTGCAAGATGCACGTGAGAGTCGCGCAGGGCGAAATGCGAACCGCGCGAGGGCACGTCAGAGGGACGCGAACGACAGCGAGCAGCGCGCAGGCGCGTCAGGGAGTAGCGCGAAACGCAGCCCTATTCTTCGACGTCCTCAACCTCGTCTTCCTCGAGGTACTTCTCCTCGATCTCCTCGTCGGCGTACTCGGAGGCCTCCTTCAAGCCGCCCATGAAGTTGGGGGCTTCGCCCACGTAGACGGGATCGACCTCGAATATCGGCTCGCAGCCTTCCTCCTGGGTGTACAGATACCCGATGGCGTAGCCGTCGTCGGAGCCCGGAACGCCGCCCTCGGCGATAAGCGCGTCGAGCATGCCGCTGTCCGTCCCAACATAGCCGTCATAGCACAGCGCGTACGCCTCGGCGCCGCGCGCGCCCTCGACGGTGTGGCGCGCGAAGTTGAAGCACTCCTCGGCGTCCTCGCCCGGATGCGTCTCGATGAACAGGTTGTCCTTCACAACCAGCGTGGTGAAGGGGATCACCTCGGCGCCCTGGTCCATCTTGCCCTTCGCCTCGTCGAGGGCGAACAGCAGCGCCTTCTCCAGAATCTCAGGAATCTCGGGGACTTCCTGGCTTGCGTTTTCCACGTCGCGATCGGCCATGACGGCCTCCTTTCGTTGTAGGCTGTCGGTATTGTCGCACATTCGCCACACCTCTCCCACCGTGCGGGAGCAGATGTTCCCATTCTTCCACCCAAGAAGCAAACCCGCCTTATGAGCATGCCTCTCCCCCAGCAGCCCAGCACACCCAACGCCCCCAAGGCCCCCAACGTCCCAACACCCCCTCTTCGGCGTGTTTTGCGAAGCACGTTCCGCAAAACACGCCAGGAAACACGCCGAAATGATGCAACAGTCGAGTCCGCATTCCAGAGTCCGTGCGTCCGCCCCTTGGGGACGAACTTGCGCACCCTGTTTCTCGAAGCCGAACTTGCGCGCTACTTCTCGGGGGCGATCTTGAACGCTATCGTGTCGCCGTTCACCATGGCGGGCCCGTGGCGGAAGAACACCGTGCCGTCGCAGGGGCTCAGAAGCGTCTCGAGCACCGAGCAGTCCTGCGTCGACAGGATCTCGGCGAGCACGTCGCCGCGCCTCACCTTCGACGCCACGTACGCCGCCCGCTTGAAGAAGCCCGCGCGCGTCGTCCGCACGTTCACCAGGTCGGACTCGCGCAGCAGCCTTGTCGCGCAGCGCGGCGGCATGTCGGCGCTCACCGCGCCCACGCCGTACAGGAACCGCATGATGCAGTCGACCACGAACGCCGCCGACTCCTCGTCGATGCGCTCCGTCTTGGGGCTGTACAGCGAGAACGCGTAGGTGTCCCACACCTGCCAGTTGTAGTTGAGCGTGGTGGTGTCGAAGGGCGCAGGCTCCTTCAGCATGGCGTAGGGGAAGCGGAACAGCTTCGCCAGCTCCCATGAGCGCGCCAGGTCGATGGCGCCGGTGTCGGTCACGCGCACGTGTGGCTCGAACTCGCCGGGCAGGTAGAAGCTGCATAGCTGGATGCCGTACGTGCAGCCCTCGATCGCGCGGAAGAGCCCGGCGGCGATGCGCTGGGTGGTCTCGCCCTGGTCGTAGCCGGGGAACATCCGGTTGACGTCGGTGTTGTCCATCGGCCAGAAGCGGTGCGCGATGTTCATCGAGAACGAGTTCACCGTGGGGATCACCGTCACCCGCACGTCGCCCGTGAGCGCGCCTTCGCGCTCCATCTCCTGCAGGCGCTTGACCACCGACGCGCAGATGTAGGTCTGCTGCACCTCGTTTCCGCGCATCGCGCCCACCACGGCCACCGACGTGGCGGCGTCGGCGGGGCCGAACGCGTACGCCTCGATGGTCATCCGCTCGCGATACGGCGTGTCGAGCTCGAACAGCCTCAGCGTCTCCATGCCTCACTCACCTCCCAGAACGCGCGCCAGAAGCGAGCCGGGATACACCACCGGGTACTCGCGCAAGGTGAACAGCAGCCCGTTCACCGGGCAGCGCACCTCCTCGCGCACCACGCCTTCCAGCGGATCGACGATCACGCCGATGAGCTCGTCCTTCCCCACGCGCTTGCCGTGCGCCGCCCTCGGGAGGAACACGCCCGCCGCGCTCGCGTTGAGGAAGCTCACGCGATGGTCGCCGCTGACCATGGGCATGCCGTAGCGGCCGAACTCCCCGCTCCAGATGCCGAAGTGGTTCGCCAGGCGCAGCATTCCGTGCGTGAGGCGCGCCGTCTCGTGCGGCGTGATGCGCATGCCCACGCCCGTCTCAACCACCAGCGTCTTCGTGCCGATGGAGTTCAGCGAGTACGCCAGCGTTGACGCGAGCACCGTGGCCGACGCGTGCACCCACACGAAGTCGATGTTGATCAGGTGCGAAAGCGGGAGGAGCTCCGCGGCGCTCTCCTCGTTGATGCGCACCTGGGGCATCTCGCGCAGAAAGATGTTCGACGCGTGGATGTCGACGCACGCCTGCGCACCCCTGATGTCGTCGATCACCGCCGCCGCAAGCGCCTCGGTGAGCGAGCCGACGGCATCACCGGGGAACACGCGGTTGAGGTCGAGGTCGTAACCTGGGACGCCGCGCTCGATGGAGTTGATGCCCAGCGGGTTGATGGCGGGGTATATGTCGATGATGCCGTGCACCTGGTCGAGGTGCGCGCGCAAGATGCGCGCCAGCTCGAACGCCACGTGCTGGCCCTCGAGCTCGTCGCCGTGGATGCCCGTGACGACCGCCATGCGCGGCGCGGCTTCCAGCAGCTCGGGGCGCGCGGCGGACGCGGACGGCTCGCCAGGGGCGACGCCCGCCTCGCGCGCGAGGTCAGCCCCGATGATGCGGTTCTTCTGCACCAGCAGATGCTCCCGCACCGGAAGCTCTGCGGAGAAAACGGTCTCTACCATGTTGCTTCTACCATATTGTTTCGTGCTCTCTCGGTTGCCAAGGGGCGCCTGGCAGGCCAGCGAATGGGCCAGCATGCGGCAAGCGCCGAAAAGTTGTCACCCGAAATTATAAGGGCGAGTGTTTCACGTGAAACACTCGCCTCTGAACGTAGCAGCCAATTAACAAACGGACGGGCGGATGGGTGGGCGGAGGCGAGTCCTCCGACGTCCGGACGGGCGGATTGGCGTGAACCGGCGCACGCGAAGCCGCATGGAAGACGGCGACGCAGGGCGCGCGTAACGCGCGGAAAGCACGCAGGGAAGGGTTGCCGACGTTCGCGCCCCGAGAGGGCCGGCGCTACTTCGCCTTCGCCTCAGCAGCCACCGCTTTGGCGAGGTGCGCCGTGGTCGCGTTCACCGCCGGCGCGTCGTCGCCGAGCGAGGCGGACACCTTCTGCGTCTGCTCGGCGTTCCCGCGGAACATCCCGCGCTCGATGGGGCAGTCCTCGAAGTCACGGCCCGTGGCGAAGAGCATGTAGCGGTCATCCACCACGCAGTTGTGCGTGGGGTCGAGGCCGCGCCAGCGCTCGCCGTCGTGCACCTCGACCCACGCATGCGTGGCGCCTTCGCCCACCATGAGCCCCGTGACGTAGCGCGCAGGAATACCCAGCGCGCGACACAGCGCGATGAGCACGTGCGCGTAGTCTTGGCACACGCCGCGCCCCGCCTCGTACGCCTCGGCAGCCGTGGTGGTGGTGTCCGTCGCGCCCGGGGCGTATTCGAAGGAGTCGAACACGCGCGTGCACAGGCGCTGCGCAAGCTCCCACGTATTCGCGCTGCCCTTCGCGCTCCAGCCAGCCGCCTGCGCCTCTTCCTTCGCCAGCGCGCGCAGCGCGTCGCTCGGCATCGTCAGCTTCGTGGCCTGCAGGAACATCGGGTGCGCGGGCGTCGGGCCCGCGTCGTCGGGCTCCACCATGGCCAACCCCGTGGCGTAGAAGTCGAAGGACTCGTGCGCGGAGGGGCAGTACCCCACGACGATGCGGTTGCCGAAGCCGTCGATCTGCTCCGACAGCGGGATGCGCGGGCGCGTGAACACCTGCGACTCCATCACCTTCTGCGTGTTCGTCGACTTCGGCAGGCAGCGCAGCACGAAGCTGTGGTCTGTGACCGGCTCGCTGAACGCCAGCGACGTTTCGAAAACATATGAGAGCATCCTCATAGACGTTCCTCCAAATAACGCAACCTCCCTCCCTTTCGGCGTGTTTTGCGAAACGCGTTTCGCAAAACGTCCCGAGGAAGGCCGCAACGAATCCCGCACCCTGCGCCTGCGCACATCCTCTCAGAACACGCGCGCGATCAGCTCGAGCATGCTCCCGAGTTCCTCGTACGTAACCTCATCGGGGAAGCGCGGTGAGAAGATCTTGTCGATGAGCTCCTTGAACGCGTGGCGGTCGTACGAGATGCCGGTGCGGTCCACGCGCGTCGCGAGCTTCTGCGTCTCCTTCCGCAAGTCCCCCAGATGGTAGTTCAGGCGCACGTACAGATCCATGCGCTCGATCGACATGCCGCACTTGATGATGTTGCGCGCGGAGTCGTTCGCGATGTAGTCGTCGCACGAGCCCTTGAACGCCATGATCATGTCGATGACCGTCTGCAGGTCGAGAAGCGGCGTGGGCGACACCTCCGCGCGCTCGATCTCGTTCAGCGCCATCTGCACGTAGGCGCACGACTCGGTGCCGATGACGTCGCGCAGCACCACCGCGTTGTCGTACGCCGCCGACATGGAGTAGTGCGTCGAAGCGGTCAGCGTGCGGCTGAACAGGCACTCGTGGAAGAACTCCACCGGGTCGTCGTTGTCCTGGTCGAAGCCGAGCTCCTCGAGCTGGCCCTTCCAGTTGCCCTCGGTCGAGTCGAGCGCGGCGTCATAGGTGGCCAAGATGAACTGCAGCGTGGTGGTGCAGCGCTCGACGTAGCGGCCCAGCCACAGCAGGCGGTTGACGCGTTCTAGCGAGAGAGTACCCATGTGTCCTTGAACCCTCCTCCTTGAGACGAATTGACGACGGAAGAGCCCTCTTGGCGGGCGTAGCGCGTGAGGCCGCTCGGCCACACGGCGGTCTTCTCGCCCGAGAGGACGAACGCGCGCAGATCCGCCTTGCGCGGGACCATCTCGTGGTTGATCCACGTGGGCAGGCACTTGAAGTCGATGACCTCCTGCGCGATGAAGCGCCGCGGCTCGGCGCGCACGAGGTCCTTCAGCTCGGCGAGCTTCTCCGGCTCAAGCTCGCAGCCGAACACCACGCCGTAGCCGCCGGCCTCCGCCACGTCCTTGATCACCAGGTTCTCGGCGTTCTCCATCACATACGCCAGGTCATCAGGGTAGTACGGCAGGTACGTGGGCGCGTTCTTCAGGATGGGCTTCTCGCCGAGGTAGTATTCCACCATTTGCGGAACGAAATAGTAGATGCCCTTGTCATCGGCTGCGCCGTTGCCGGGCGCGTTGATGATGGCCACGTTGCCCGCGCGGTACGCGCACATGAGGTTCGGCACGCCGATGAGGCTCTCGGGCAGGAAGCACAGCGGGTCGAGGTACTCGTCCGACAGGCGGCGGTACACCGCGCCCACGCGTGCGTTGCGCGTCGAGTCGCGGTAGTACAGCACCTCGTCCTCCACGAACAGCTCGCTCGGCTCGGCGAGCACGGCGCCCATCTTCTCGGCCAGGTAGCTGTGCTCGAAGTACGCCGCGTTGTAGCGCCCGGGCGTGAGCACGACGTTGATGCCGCCGCGGTTCACGTTGTCCATCACGTCCTTCAGGCGGCTGCCGTAGTCGCGGTTGTCGACGAGCGGCACCTCGCGGAACGTGTCGGCGTCGCAGCGGCGGCACAGGTTGCGCGCGATGAGCGGATACGACGCGCCCGAGGGGATGCGCAGGTTGTCCTCGAGCACGTACCATTCGCCGTCGTTGCCCTCCACCAGGTCGATGCCGGAAATGTGCGAGTAGATGCCCTCGGGCGGCATGGTGTTCTCGCACTGGGGAAGGTAGCCTGACGACGCGTAGGCGAAGTGCTCGGGCACGACGCCGTCGCGGATGATCTGCGCCTCGTTGTAGAGGTCGCGCAGGTAGGCGTTCAGCGCGTCGACGCGCTGGATCAGCCCGCGCTCGAGGTGCTGCCACCGATCCGCCTCGATGATGCGCGGCACGGCGTCGAAGGGGAACAGGCGCTCCTCGAACACGCCGCCTTTGTAGATGCCGAACTTGACCCCATACCGCGCAAGCTGCTGGTTGATCTTGTCGGTATGGCTCACGAGCCTCGTGTACATGGCGCCCTCTTCTGAACCTAGCCGGTTCCAGCCCTCGTCCTGGGCACCGTCGGCGCTGAAGCAACCCAGCGCACACGCGGTGCATCATGCGAAGCCCGCGAACGCGCAATCCCCGCCGCTGCGCTTCACCAAACCATTGTAAGCGAAACCACGTTGCCAAGCCGTTACGCAGGCAAATTACCACGCGGGAATGAGGGGAGGGCGTCTTCGCCTTCCCAACTATGCCAGGGCCCTCTTCTCCTCGGCGAGCCGCTCCCCGATCCAGAGGTTTATCACGGCCTGCCTGGAGACCGCGTGGTGCCTCGCGGTCGCGTCCAACTCGCTGATCATCCACTCCGGCATGCTGATGTTTATCTTGCGGGCAGCATCGTCCTGCCCGGGGAAGCGGGTCTCCTCGTCTACGATGAACTCCGTCATGTCCGTTCCCTCGTCGAACATAGCCTCAAGGCTCCTATCGCTCGTTGCGTTTGCGGTCATAGTATGCAACCTCCTTCTGCGTTGCCCGTCTGACTGAGATGATGCGGATTCTCTCGCCGCGCATGGTGTAGATGGCCGTCCAGCAGCTTCCCGCATAGTGCGCTATCAGAAGCTCGCGCCTCTCGCCTCTGTATCGCACAGCCGTCGCCATGCGCCACTCGTCATCCCAAAGCCCCTGCGCCTCCTCGAAGTCGATGCCATGCTTCTCCTTGTTGGCCGCGCTCTTGTTCGGGTCATACTCGAATGCCATGCTTTCCTCCTTTTGCACCTCCATTGTATACCCTACATGTATCTGCTGGCAATATAAGAGATAACGTTGCCTTTCTGAGCACTCACAGGGCAGCGGTGAGCTCCGCCAGGAAGAGATCGAGACCCGCGACTGGAAGAGCGTGGACATGGAGGCTCGCGCCGTGCGCGTCGAGCAAACCTGCGTGAGAGCCGAGGCGGCGCATGCATGGACGACCCCAAGACCGAGAACGCCTTCGGGACGCTGCCGATGGCGGCTACGCACACGGGAGGATGCGCACGTGGGGGAGGCGGGCACGGAGCCGCGGTAGTCGGGGGGGACGGTAGGAGGATGAAGGGCGATAGTAGCCGCTATCGCCCTTAAACCAAACCCGCGCCGCCCGTTGAACTGTTAACCGACAGACGGGCTTTGCTGGTACGCCTGCATTATAGCGTCTTCGCCACCAGATGAAACCTCTGCGAGATCATCCGGCATATCGGCATACGGGGCGGCGATGGCCGCTTTTTTTTCTCTGCCAAAACTTGCCACAAAAATAATTTGACAAAACAGCGCAGACGCGCTTCACGGGGAACTCTGTTTGCCATAGTTTGCCAAAAACACAGCGGTTTATTGCGGGTTATCGGAAAGAGAAACCCCATCTGACCTGGGGTTTCTCTTAAAAACAAATGGCGGAGGAGGAGGGATTCGAACCCTCGTTACGCGGGTTACGCGTAAAACGGTTTTCGAGACCGCCGCATTCAACCACTCTGCCACCCCTCCGCATGGGGTGCGGCGCTCGGGCTTTCTCAAGCGCCTGCGCGCAGAACGCGAAGTTCGCACGCCGCATCAATATAAAACGAAGCGCTGATCAAAATGTTTCACGTGAAACATCGACGCGCTTCCCGTAATTTCAAATGGCGGAGAGATGGGGATTCGAACCCCAGATACGCTTTTGGCGCATACACGATTTCCAATCGTGCTCCTTCGGCCAGCTCGGACATCTCTCCGCGTACCTACAGCTGCATGGCTGATGCAGCGACTATGTATTTTAACTCAGATTTTTCCCTTGAACAAGAGGGATTTTTCGCTAGTAGCGGCTCACCAGCGCATAGTAGCCGCCGGATTCCGCCACCTCGAGCGGAACGTCGAACAGCGCGCTCATGCGCTCGCCCGTGAGCAGCTCTCCCTTGGAGCCGTCGCCGAACACGCGGCCGCCCTTTATCAGCACCAGCCGGTTGATCTCGGGAATGATGTCCTCGGGATAGTGCGTCACCAGGATGATGGCGCGGCCGCCCTGCGCCAGCGCGCGCATGGTGCGGCGCACGTAGTACATCCCCTCGGGGTCGAGCCCGGTGCACGGCTCGTCGAATACGAGCACGTCAGGGTCGTGCACGAGCGAGCGCGCGATGAGCACGCGGCGCGCCTGCCCCGTCGAGAGCGTCATGATGTCGCGCGGCGCCAAGTCGGCGATGCCGAGCTCCTCCATGACGTCGTAGGCGCGTCGGCGCTGCCGTTCGGTCACGTTGAACCGTCGGGGGACGCCGAGCGCGCCGAACAGACCGCCCACCACCACGTCAACGGCGGGGAGGTGAACGGTGATCTGGTCCTGCATGGTCGACGACACGATCCCCAGGCACGCGCGCACTTCCTCGAGCGTCGCGCGCTCGCGACCGCGGAAGAGCACCGGCGGCTCGTCGCGGTGCAGCGGGAACGCCTCGCGCGTGATCAGGCTGATGAGCGTCGACTTGCCCGAGCCGTTCGGACCCAGGAGCGCCACCGACTCGCCTTCGGGCAGCACGAGCGACTCAACCGACAGAATGTCGCGAGCTGCGCGACGCACCACCGCGTCGCGCAGCTCGAGGAAGGGAAGAGCAGGGTTGTCCATGAAGGGCTACGACTCCGCGGGCTGGGAGGACGTGCTTGCGGAAGATCCTTCGACGGCGTTGGCCGCAGCGTCACCGGCAGCGGTGTCAGCGGCGGTGGCAGCCGAGCTCTCGGCAGCAGCGTCGCCGTTCACAGCCTCGCCTTCGCCTGCCGCCTCGCCCTCACCCGCGGCGCCCTCAGCGCCGTCAGCCGGGTCGGTTCCCTGGGCGTCAGCGCCCGAGCCGTCGCCGGCAGCGTCAGCGCCGTCGCTGGCAGCCTCGGCGTCTGAGCTGCCCTCGGTCTCGTACTTGCTCATGTCGACGTCGTACGGCAGGCCCTCGGGCATGTCGTTGATCACCACGTCAGACGCGTCGCGCTTCTCCTTCAGCCACGCGTCAAGCGCCTCGCTCTTCTCGGAGTCCGCCGCGTACGTGCGCACGCGCTCGATGAACTCAGCGGGCAGCTGGTTGACGTCGGTCAGCTCCTCAGGCGCCGTGAACACCTCAGTGCACTTGATGATGTGAATGCCGTAGTCGGTGGTGACCAAGCCGCTCACCTGGTTGACCTCAAGCCCGTCGAGCGCCTCCTGGTACTCGGTCACGAACGTGGTGAGCTTGTCCCAGCCCACGTTGCCGCCGTCGGCCGCCGAGCTGTCCTTGGAGTACTGCTGCGCCGCGGCGGCGAAGTCGAGCGTGCCGGCGTTGATCTGGTCGAGCACCTGCTGCGCGGTGGCCTCGTCGCCCGCCTCGAACAGGATGTGCGACGACTTCTTCGCGCCGTTGTAGGAGGTGGAGAACATCTTGCCGTAGGTCAGCATGCTCTCGTCGGACGGGTTCTCAACCGCGAACGAGTCGGTCACGCCCTGGTACAGCAGCGAGAAGCGGATGTTGTCGCGGTAGGTGTCCTCGGTGAGGTTCTTCGACTTCAGGGCTTCCTGCCACTTCTCGTCGTCAGCGTAGTTCGAGCGCGTCTTCTCGAAGCCCTCCTCAACCTGGGCGCCGTCGACCGTCACGCCGCGCTCCTCGGCGAACTGGCGGATGAGCTCCTGCCCGATGAACCCGTCGATGAAGGACTCGCGCATCTTCTCGGGCGTGCTGCCGGACTGCGCGAGGTACTTGCCCCACGCGTCCTCGGTGTCGAGCGAGTTCGCCGCGCGCTGATTCTCGATCATGATGGTCACGTCGTCTTCCGCGATCTCGACGCCGTTGACGGTGGCGGCCACGCCTCCCGTGAGCTTCACGCCGTTCGAGCTCGTCGATTCCGCCGTGCAACCCGCAAGGCCCCACACGCACGCCGCTGCCAACCCCGCCGCGAGAATGCTCTTCGCAAAAGACATCTTCTTCATGCTTGTTCCTCCCGAGAACACGGGGCTACCGTCAAGCCCCGTGGTAGTTTCGGCGTGTATTTTCGCATACGGACAATGACGTGGGAGAACGCGCACAATATGACCACTTTCGTTCCACATGCGACGAATACTCGCGGCGGGAGGACGCACGCGCGCGTGGCGTTTGCGGAAGGGGAGCCCAACGGCGGGCAAGCAGCGAAAAGGCCCCTCAGCTTGCAACGGTCTTGCAGCAGCTGAGGGGCCTTTCGCGAAACGCGTTTAGAAAAACCGCCCGAAGAAGAGGGCCGCGGGCGGAATGCGGACGCGGATGCGGTGAGAGTGCGAGCTGGATGCGAACGCGGGCGCGGGGTACGTGCGAACGCGAGCGGGCGCGGGCGGAACGCCGACGCAAACAAGCGCGCGCGGGACGCCCGCGCGCCGAAAGCGCGCCCCTACTTCTTCGCGGCCTTCTTGCGGTCGGTCGCCGACAGCAGGCGCTTGCGCAAGCGGATGCTCTTCGGCGTGATCTCCACGAGCTCGTCGTCCTCGATGTACTCGAGTGCCTCCTCGAGCGTGAAGGTCACCGGCGGCGTGAGCTGGATGGCCTTGTCCGCGGTGCTTGAGCGCTGGTTGCCCAGGTTCTTCGTCTTCTCCACGTTGACCACCATGTCGGAGTCCTTCGCCGACTCGCCGACGATCATGCCCTCGTAGCACTCATCGCCCGGGCCCACGAACAGTCGACCGCGCTCCTGGAGCGTGTCAAGCGCATACGCCACCGCCTTGCCCGTCGACATGGCGATCATGCCGCCGTTCTTGCGGCCCGCCATCTCGCCCGAGTAGGGGCCGTACTCCTTGAAGTGGTGGAACAGCACCGCCTCGCCGTGGGTGGCGTTGAGGATGCGCGTCTTGAGGCCCATGGTGCCGCGCGACGGGATGCGGAAGGTAAGGTGCGTGATGGCCTCGTCGGACGCCATGTCCTCCATGATGCCGCCAGCGGTGCCCATGACCTCGATGGCCTTGCCCGCGTAGTCGTTCGGCACGTCGACGGTGGCCTCCTCGATCGGCTCAAGCTTGTTGCCGTGCTCGTCGACCTTGTACACCACCTGCGGGCGCCCCACCTGGAACTCGAAGCCCTCGCGGCGCATCGTCTCCATGAGGACGGACAAGTGCAGCACGCCGCGGCCCGCCACCTCGATGCCGGTCTTGTCCTCGGTCTCGCGGATGCGCATGGAGATGTTGCTCTCCTTCTCGCGCAGCAGGCGCTCCTTCAGCTGGCGGCCGCCGACGATCTCGCCCTCGCGGCCGACGAGCGGGCTGGTGGACGCCTCAAACACGACGGCCATCGTGGGCTCCTCGACGGCGATGGGCTCCATGGACACGGGGTTCTCGGGGTTGGTGATGATGTCGCCGATGTCGGCGTCCTCGATGCCGATGACGGCCACGATGTCGCCGGCGTGCGCCTCGGGGACCTCGACCTTGCCCAGGTTCTCGAACGTGTACACCTTGCGAATCTGCGCGGTGTAGTCCTCGCCGTCGGCCTTCACCACGAGCACCTGCTCCTTCTCGTGCAGCGTGCCGCTGTGCAGGCGCCCCACGCCGATGCGGCCCTCGTAGCTGCTGTGGTCGACGGTGCAGACCTGCAGGGCCACCGGGCCGTCGGCGTCGACGTCGGGCGCGGGGACCTCCTCGAGGATCATGTCGAGCAGCGGGATCATGTCCATGTTGTCGTCGCCGGGCTCGAGGCGCGCGTAGCCGTTCACGGCCGAAGCGTATATCACGGGGAAGTCGAGCTGCTCGTCTGACGCGCCGAGCTCGACCATCAGGTCGAACACCTTGTCGACGGCGCCCTCGGGGTCGGCGTTCGGGCGGTCGATCTTGTTCACGACCACCACGATGCGCAGGCCGCGCTCGAGCGCGTGGGACAGGACGAAGCGCGTCTGCGGCTTGGGCCCCTCGTACGCGTCGACGATGAGCAGCGCGCCGTCAGCCATGTTGAGCACGCGCTCCACCTCGCCGCCGAAGTCGGCGTGGCCCGGCGTGTCGATGACGTTGATCTTCACGTCCTTGTACGTGATCGAGATGTTCTTGGACAAGATGGTGATGCCGCGCTCGCGCTCCTGGTCGTTGGAGTCGAGCACGCGCTCGGCCACCTGCTGGTTCTCGCGGAACACGTGCGAGGCCCACAGCAGGCGGTCGACCAAGGTGGTCTTGCCGTGGTCGACGTGCGCGATGATGGCGACGTTGCGAATGTTCTCCTGCTTCATGTTGCTTCTTCCCTCTTCTTGGTATGCCCTTGGCATGCTCGACGGCATCGCGCGTGACAGCCGCATCCCTGCGCGCGTTGCGCAAACCCCCGAGCTTTTTCTCGCACCTTTGGCGAAGTTCACCCGCGCATATCTACGCGCACTGAGCAAACTCCCGCACGGTGTTGCTGTTTTTCTGACTTACTGACGGAAACTGCTGTATGGTACCACTTCGCGCGCGAGCCATCGCGCGCTTTTGACGCTCGGCGGCAATAACAGCGCGATTGTCAGCGCCAACACCGCAAGGTCACCACAATTCCCCGTGAGGTAGGTGGCGGGGACGGCCCCGGTCGCCACCAGCAGGGGCCCCAGGTAGAGCACGTTGAAGGCAGCGTGTATCACCACGGGCTGTTTGATCGACCCTGTTTCCAAAAACACAGCCGCCATGCAGAAGCCGAAGAGCCCCGCCTGGAGCGCCTTGAGAAGAGCCTGGGCGACGAGGACGAGGGCGAGTGTGGGAACAGGCGGGGCGCAGGCGGGGGCGGGAACGGGGGCGAGGACGAAAGTGGAAACGGGAGCGAGAGTGGAAACAAGAGCGGAGGCGGGAGCGGAAGAGAAAGCGAGAACAGGAGTGGAGGTGGAGGTGAGAGTAGGGAAAGGGGTTGCGAAGGAGAGCGCTGACGAAGGATCGCAAGGGCCGCCGGCAGGGACGTGTCCGGCGGGGGCGTGTCCGACAGGGACGCATCCAGCGGAAGTATATCCAGCAGGAGCGAATTCAACAGAAGCGTATCCAGCGGAGGCACATTCGGCAGGCGAGTCGAAGGCTCCCCCGACAAGGATGATCTGCGAAAGGGAGCTGCCATCTGAAGACCCCGATACGTGAAGGATGCCGAACACGAGCGCGCTGAACACCGCTGCGACGAGCGCGGGGTTGGCGCGGAGTCCTTCGCTTCTGGGCTTTTCCCCTAATTCACCCTCCGCTTCTGCCCCAGGTTTTTCTTCGCTCCTTTTCTCAGAACGCACACGCTCGATTACGCAGGGAACCATGATCCCCCGGAACAAACCTTCCTCGAAGACGGCCGTCGCCGCGCAGAGCAGCAGAACCAGGGCGCCGCGCTCCACAAGATCCGCCACGCTTAACGAGAACATTCCGCCCGCAGCGCCATTCGCCATGCTCCATGCTCCCCCAACAGCCGCAGCCAGCATGGGCAACACGTAATGTTTCACGTGAAACATTCGAGGAGCCGTCAAGCGAACGTCGAGCCCGTGGGAAAAAGGCGAATCCGTCAGGCGGCCATCTGAACCACCAAGGATTCGCGCGCCCGGAAGACGCCCGCCCAACCTGCCGAACGACTGCGGCACGAGCAGCCCTATCAGCAGCATGACCACAACGGCGGCAAACACAGTGCTCGCCGCCTGCGCAGCCAAGGCGCTTCCACGTACAACTCCCGAGCAGGCACCCGCCAACGCGAACGCGCACACCATGGTGACAAGCGGGTACCGCGCGTATGCGTCTCTGATCTTCATGGGTAAAGTATACTCCCGTCTTTGACACCGGCGAACGGTAGTCGACTTCATATCCCCAGCTAACAGGCCTGTTAGCTGGGATTCAGACAGGTTTACCCTTTGGTACTTTTTACCTTGGCGCTGTGCGCGGCTGTGAGCACT
>NZ_JAAKEE010000037.1:0-24635 GCF_011038995.1 Adlercreutzia sp. ZJ242 | reverse complement strand
CGGCCGTGCGGGCGCAGGCAGCCGCGCCCCCTAGCCGCGCCCCCGAGCCGCGCGCTAGTCGTGGTGGGGCTTGTGGGCGGCGCGGCGCGCGGCGAGGTCCTTCTGCATGGCCACGAGGCTGTTGAACACGAAGTCGACCTCCTCGGGCGCCATGCCGCGCGCGTCGGCGAGCTGCACCTTGAGCGAGGCCACGGCCTCCTCGGCGTCGCCGATGCCGAGCTCCTCGGACAAATACGCGCACGCCGCGGCAGGCTCGACCCCCTCGCGCAAACGCGCGCTCGTGAGGACGCCCGCCGCCGCGGGGTTCTCCCGGGAGGCCGCGGCGATGATGCCCGCCGGCTCGGCCGCAGGGTTCTCCGCGAGCACGCCGAGCACGGCGGACGCGAGCGCGGCGTGCACCTCGCTGTGCCACTGGGTGCTCGCGAGCGCGTCGGCGTGCTCGAGCGCGAGCAGCGGGTGCTGGGCGAGCAGGCTCAGGAGCTCGCGCTCGAAGCGCAGGCGGTTGCGCTCGCTCGGCGGCAGGCTGCGGAAGCGCTGCGCCGGCGTGGGGGCCGCGTTCCGGGGGGCGTCGCCCGCGCCCGCGCCCGCGAAGCGCGCCTGGTCCTGCTCCCCGCCCTCGCGCGCCTCGGCGTGCGCGTCGATGCGCGCCGGCGCCAGGTGCGCAAGCTGGTCGAGCACGTCCTGCTCGCGCGCGCGCACGCGCCCGGCGATCTGCACGGCGTAGTCCTTCGCCAGAAGCGAGTCCTTGATGGGCGCGAGCACCGAGAGCGCGTCGGCAAGCGCGCGCGTGCGCCCCTCGGCCGTGCCCAGGTCATGTGCGGCGAGCCGCCGCTCGATGCCGTAAGCCAGAAGCGGCTGCGCGTCGGCGATGAGCGCGTTCAGCGCGTCGGCCCCGCGCGCGGCCACGAACTCGGCCGGGTCGAGGTCGTCGGGCAGCGTCACGGCGCAGAGCTCGATCTTGCTCTTGCCCGCCTCGGGCGTCATGGACGCGTCGATGAACTGCAGCGCGCGGTCGGCGGCGCGCTGGCCGGCGGCGTCGCCGTCGAACAGGTACACGATCCTCCGCTGCGCGTGCCGCGAGAGGATGCGGATGTGCCGCAGCGTGAGCGCCGTGCCGAGCGTGGCCACCGCGTTTCCGATGCCGCCCTCGTGCAGCGCGATCACGTCGGTGTAGCCCTCCACCACCACGGCCGTGCCCGTCGAGGCCATCGCCGCCTTCGCCTTGTCGAGCCCGTAGAGCACGCTCGACTTGTGGAAGACGGGCGTCTCCTGCGAGTTGAGGTACTTCGGCTCGCCTGAGCCGATCACGCGGCCGCCGAACGCGATGCAGTCGCCCTGCGCGTCGGAGATGGGGAACATCACGCGGTTGTAGAAGCGGTCGCGCAGCCGCCCGTCGCGCCCGCGCGCGGCCACGTTCGCCTCGATCATCTCCTCGGCCGAGAACTTCTGCGCCGCAAGGTGCCGCACGAGCACGCCGCTTCCCGGCGCGTACCCGAGGTTCCAGCGGCGGGGCACCTCGCCGCCGAGTCCGCGGCCGGCCAGGTAGGCGCGCGCGGACGCGGCGCCCTGCGCGGGCGAGCGCATGAGCTGGGTGTGGTAGAACTCCGCCGTCCTCGCGCAGATGTCCTTCAGGCGCGCCTTCTTGCTCGACGAGGCGCCGCGCCCGCCCGCCTCCTTGACGTCGATGTGGGCGCGCTCGGCCAGCTTGCGCACGGCCTCGGGAAAGGTGAGGTCCTCGGTCTTCATGATGAAGCCGAACACGTCGCCGCCCTCGCCGCAGCCGAAGCAGTGCCACAGCTGCAGCGCCGGGTCGATCTTGAACGACGGCGTCTTCTCGTTGTGGAGCGGGCAGCAGCACCAGAAGTCGCGCCCGCGCTGCTTCACGGGCACGCGCTCGCCGATCACCGCCACGAGGTCGTTCGCCTCGCGCACGCGCGCGATGTCCTCCTCGCTGATGAAGCCCTCCGCCATGTGCCGCTGTCCCTTCCTGAGCTCTCGATCCCGGGCCGCCTCGTCGGCTGCCTCGCTACTTCTCGTTCTCGATCTTCCTGCGGCGGCGCTCCATGGCCGCGCGCAGCCCCGTCTCCTCGCCGCCCGTCTGGACACGGTCCGCAGGCGGGGTCCAGGCGGCGTCGGCGAGCTCGTCATAGGCGCGCGCGGCCACCGACCGCGACGTGACCTGGATGGAGTTCACGTGCCCGTCCTCGAACTCGCGCGCGTACGTGCGCACGAGCGGCATCGCCGCCACCGCCGCGGCCGCGCCCGTCGCACCCGCCGCCATGGTGAGCGCATTGATGCCCGGCGTGCCCATCCCGAAGGCGGGCGCGAGCGCGTAGACGCCCAGGAGCGTGGCGACGATGCCCGCCGCCATGTAGCCCACCAGCGCGTAGGAAAGCGAGCGCATGACCCCCGCGTCGCCCTGCGTGACGCCGCAGGCGATGCCCACCACCGCGAGCGCGTCGAGGCTCACCGGGATGACGCTGGCGAGGTCGAGCACCCCCAGCGCGCACAAGACGCCGACAAGCGCGGTGGTCGCCAGCGCGAGGAGCGCCACGCGCCCGAACTTCGCGGCGAAGGGCAGCTCCTCGAAGGTGTCGAGGCGCTTGGTGCGCACGAGGCGCCCGTGCGGCGCGCGCAGGCCGCCGCGGCGGCCTGCGCGCCCGAGCCCCGCCATCTCGCCGTTCTTCCGGAACGCGAAGCCCGCGGCGGCGAGCGCCACCGCGATGATCACGAAGAGGGTGAAACCCGACATGCCCCGCCTTTCCGCCTTGCGCCCGCGCGGTCCGCACGCCAGGCGCCGCGCCGCGCATACCTTGAGGTTTTGCTTGCTCACAGTGTAGAACACCGCTGCGTTGAGGATACAATAAAGCGCAAACACCCCACGTGAGAAGAGGCGCTCATGACCCACCACGCCGCGCAGAGCATCCCCTACCTGACGCTCGACCCCGCCGTCGAGGCCGCCATCCGCGCCGACCGCGCCGCCGGGCGCATGCACCCCGCGCGCTTTCCCGACGAGGACGTCAAGCGCCGCGAGGACAACCCGCACGACGTGGCCACGCTTGCGCGCGGCGCCTTCACGCGCGACATCGAGAAGATCCTCAACGTGCCGGCCTACAACCGCTACGCGGGCAAGACGCAGGTCTTCTCGTTCGTGGAGAACGACGACATCTGCCGCCGCGGGCTGCACGTGCAGCTGGTGAGCCGCATCGCACGCGGCATCGGCGCGCTCCTGGGGCTGAACTGCGACCTCATCGAGGCCATCGCGCTCGGGCACGACGTGGGGCACACGCCCTTCGGGCACGCCGGCGAGCGCTTCCTGTCGAAGAGCCTCCACGCGCGCACGGGCCGCTACTTCAACCACAACGTGCACTCGGTGCGCGTGCTCGACGCCCTGTACCGCCGCAACGTCTCGCTGCAGACGCTCGACGGCGTGCTCTGCCACAACGGCGAGTTCTGCTGCCAGGTGCTGCAACGCGGGGACACCGCGAGCTTCGAGGAGCTCGACGCGCTGGTCGAGGCATGCAGCGCCGACGAGCAGGCGATCGGCAGCCTGCGCCCCTCGACGCTCGAGGGATGCGTCGTGCGCGTGAGCGACATGATCGCCTACGTGGGGAAGGACCGCCAGGACGCGCTCGCGATGGGCGCGCTCCCCTCGCTCGACGCCTTCGAGAGCGACTACATCGGCGTGGACAACGCGCGCATCATCAACAACCTCACGGTGGACATCGTGAACGCGAGCTACGGGCGCGACGAGATCCGCATGAGCGAGGCGGCCTTCGCCGACCTCAAGCGCGCCAAGCGGCAGAACTACGAGCTCATCTACCTCAAGGAGGGCATAGTCGGCGACACGGAGAACGTCGTGGAGGAGATGTTCGAGGAGATGTACGCGCGCCTGCTCGGCGACCTCGCGCGCGGCGACGAGAGCTCGCCGGTGCTCACGCACCACGTGGCGTCCCTCACGCGCACCTCCCGCACCGTGCGCGCCGAGGACTACCTGGCGGGCGACCCCCACCAGATCGTGGTGGACTACCTGGCCTCCATGACCGACGCTTACTTCATGGCCCTCTACCGCCACCTCTTCCCCCGAAGCACCCGCCGCATCGTCACCCGCGCCTACTGCGCGAACCTCCAGGGCGCCTGACGATGGCAAGCGCGCGGCGCAGCGCCTCCTCTTAGGCGCCTGACGATGGCGCCTTTGCCCGGGCGGCCGACAACGCCCCCTTTCCGTCCTGAGCACCGACAACGCCCCTTTTGCATCCACAATTTTGAAAAGCTGGATGGAAAGAGGGCATTATCGGCGATCCGAGCCCCAGAAACCACCGACAACGGCGCTTTCGCATCCACTTTTCCCGAGAAATCGCCGATAACGGTCCTTTTGCATCCAGGATCACCTGAGGGGTGGATGAAAAAGCACCGTTGTCGGCAGCGTCGTCGGCGACTGACGGAAGGAGCACCTCGGGCCCCGCGTCGGACAGCCCGGCTTCTCAGGATGACAATGGGGACAACGAGCTGCCTGAGATGACATGAGGAGGACAGCGGACTGCCTGAGAATACCACAAGTGATATCGCGGATACGCGCCCTTCGAGTGCTCCGCCCAGGATGGCATAGGGGGGCAGCCAGCCGCCTGGAACAGCGTGAGAAGAGCGATCGATTGCTCAGGACGACTTAAAGGGTTCTCTCTCGGAATGACGCGAAAACGTGCGAGCTCGGACGTGTGCGTCCGCGTCATAGCGCGCGGGAACGGCCAAGCCTCGTGGCGTCAAAAGCAAGCGCGTCAGCGCTTCGCACTTTCTCGGCGACCGCGCTGCCGCGGGCGCTCCGCCCAGGGCGGCATGATGCCCCCTACCCGCATTTAGGCGCCGTCGAAGCCGGCGTCTTCCAGCAGGCCCTCCCCGTCGGCGGCGGCGGTGGCGAGCTCGTCGCAGCGCTCGTTCTCGGGATGCCCCGCGTGCCCCTTCACCCACACGAACGTCACGCGGTGGGGCCTCTTCGCCTCGAGCAGGCGCTTCCACAGGTCGACGTTCTTCACGGGCTGCTTGCTCGCGTTCTTCCAGCCGCGCTTGAGCCAGCCGTCGACCCAGTGCTGGTTGAACGCGTTCACCACGTACTGCGAGTCGGAGTAGAGCGTCACGTCGCAGGGCCGCTTGAGCGCCTCGAGCGCCACGATCACGCCGAGGAGCTCCATGCGGTTGTTGGTGGTGCGCGCGTAGCCCTGCGAGAGCTCGCGCTCGTGGAGCGTCCCCGCGCTGTCGCGGAACTGCAGCACGGCACCATAGCCGCCCGGGCCCGGGTTGCCGTGCGACGAGCCGTCGGTGAATATCGTCACGGATTGCGGCATGATGCGCCCCTCGCTTCCCTACTTCGCGCCGCGGACGGCGGCCTCGGTGCGCTCGCCGAGGTCGATGAGCTCCTGGCGGCTGTGGACGCCGCACTTTGCGTAGATGCGGCGCAGGTGCGTGTCGACGGTGTTCTTCGTGATGAACAGCTCGGAGGCCATCCGCTCGCTCGTGCGCCCGCGCAGGGCGAGGGGCAGGATCTCCGTCTCGCGCTTCGAGAGGCCCGCGTCGGCGGCTATGCGCGCGCAGGCCGCGTCGAACACGTCGACGTCCTCCACCACGATGGAGAGCGCTCTCAGGTCGCGCTCGGTGAACAGGAACAGAAAGCCGTAGAGCACGGCGATCCCCGCGAGCGCGAGGCCCGTCGCCTCCATGCTCGCGAAGCCGAGGCCCTCGAGCGCGTTGCCCGCCACCAGGCCCACCACCTCGCCCGCGAACAGCGCCGTGAAGCCGCGCGCGAACGCGCCTGCCGCTTCGCGCCCGCCGAGGCGCCCCATCACCAGGAAGAGCGACGCCAGCACGGCCAGCACAGCGAGGAAGCCCGCGAGCACCACGGCCTCGCCCAGGTCGTTCAGCTCGTCGAGCGCGAGCGTGAGCAGAAGGCCCGCCGCCATGAGCAGCACGGCGAGGCGGTACGCGCCGTCGAGCGGCCCGCCCTCCTTCGCCTTCGCGTCGTCCTCGCGCGCCGGCAGGATGGCGCGCACGCCCGCGAGCGGGTGGTCGCCGAAGAGCTGGAGCGCGGCCAGGCAGTAGACCACGAGCAGGAGCAGCATGAGCGCGGGCGCGGCGAACGCGGGCTCCCCCGCGCCGTAGCGGAACGCCTCCACGAGCCCCGCCGCAAAGCCGTAGATGGAAGTGCCCGCGATGATGCGGACGCTCAGCGCGCTCGCCTCCTCGCTCTCAGGCGCGGGAGCCGCCGGGTCGGCCTCGGGCGCCTCGGGGCCGGCCTCCGCGCCCAGGCGTCGCGCGAGCGCGCGGTAGAGAAGCGCGCTCGCAAGCGGCAGCAGCGCGAGCAGGGCGTTTGCGTTGCGCACGGGCACGGCGTCGAAGGCGAACCCCACGGCTGCCCCGAGCGCCGCGCTGATGAACACCATGGGCACCGAGCGCTCGATGGGCTCGTCGCCGAGGAGGCGCCCCCACGCGCACAGAAGCACGCCCGCGGGCAGCCCCACGCACACGCCCCCGAGGACAAGCCGGCAGAGGGGGTCGATCGCGACGCGCAGCATGAGCGCGCCGGCGGCCGCCGCAACGGACAGGGGGATGAGCGTGCGCGCCGAGAACAGCGACGCGCGCCGCTCGGGGCCGGCCGCGCGCACGCACGAGAACGCGAGCAGCATGAACAAGAGCACGCTTGCGAGGTCGGCGCGCACAAACCCGAAGGCCGCGCGCGACTGCGCGCCGAACGAGTCGAGGAACAGCGCCGCGAACACGAACCCGAGGCAGCTCGCGAAGCCGCCGATGGAAAGCCGCGCGCGCTGCGCGCGCGACAGGGCCTCGTTCTCCATCGTCTCCCCTCCTTCGCTCGCGGGTGGCTTCAGCCACAGCTCGCCTGTTTCAAGTCACAGCTTGCCATTGTAACCGAACCGCGCGCAAAAGAAGGCCTGCCGCGCAACCGCGCGCAACCAACCTCGTCTACCCGAGCAGACATGCAGGAGGGACTATCATCCTAGGAGAGCAGCGCCTTCGTGCCGCCCCAAGCGAGATAGGCGCCTTGCGTCATCTCGAGCTAGGCGCCCCATGCCATCCTAGCCAACACCCTCCAAGCTGTCTCGGTCGACGGCGGCGAAGTCGGGGGCTTTGGCGGGGGCTTCTGGTGCAGCGCCTGGACCGCGAAGCGCCTTGTCGCCCTCGCCGCCCATGCCGCTGGGACCGCCCTTGCCCATGCCGCCCATGCCGCCGCCCGCGCCCATCTGCCCCATGAGCTCCTGGGTGAGCTGCGTTTCGGTGCCGTCGGCCGCCACCTGCGTCACCGTGCCGCCCGCAAGCGAGATCGAGCCGTCGCAGTCGACCACCGTGTCGTCGGGGTTGGCGGGCACATGCAGGATGACGGCGCCGCCCGTGATCGCAAGGTCGCCGTTGCTGTCGAGCGCATCGCCCGCCGAGGCCACTTCCAGGCGCCCGCCGCTTATTTGCAGAAGGCAGCTGCCCTCGGAGACGCCCGGCGCGTTGTCTGCACCGCCCGTCACCGTGTCGCGCGCCGCGGCGTTCACGCCGTCGTCGTTCGCCACGATGCTCACCTCGCCGCCACTCACCTGCACCTGCTCGGCCTCGAGACCCTCGTTGCACGTCGCCACGTCAACGCTGCCGCCGGTCACGCGCAGGACGCTTTCCGCGTGAACCGCGTCGTCACCGGCGGTGATGTCGAACGTGCCGCCGTCGATGCACGTGAAGCCGCGCGATCCGTCCTCGTCGTTGCTCGATTTGACGGCATCCTCGCCTGCCGTGATGGCGAAGGTGCCGTCGGCGATCTTCACGCAGTCGCGCCCGCGCAGGCCGTCCTCCGCGGCGCTCACCGAAAGCGCGCCGCCCGTGACCACGAGGTCGTCCTTCGAGCAGACGGCATGCCGGTACGCGCTCGTGACCTCGAGCGATCCCGTTCCGTTGATCGTGAGGTCATCATGCGAGAAAAGCGTGGCGTTCGGCTCGTCGTCCTGGTCGAGCACGTAGTCCGCGCCGTCGGTGAGCGCGTTTGCGGAATCTGCGGCCAGCGTGACGAACACCTTGTCAGCCTTCCTCACGTAGATCGCCGGGCCGTCAGCGTTGTGGATGCGCGCGCCGTCGAGCACGAGCTGCACCTTGTCCTCGGAGGCGGCGTCAACCACGATCTGGCCGTCCGCAAGTTCTCCCGACACCACGTAGGTGCCCGCCGCCGTCACAGTGATGACGGAGCCCTCAGCGGAGGCGCCCGCGCCCTCCACGCTCGCCGCGTCACCTGCAAGTGCAACGCGCGTAGCCGCGGCTGCATCGTAGCTGGCGTCCTTGTCGCAGTCCGAGTAGTCGAAGTCCATGGCTTCGAGGTTGATGGCGAGCGCGTCGGAACTGAGGGCAGCTTCGGACGGCCCGCCCGCGTTCGCGCTCGTACTTGCGTCCACGCCGCTCGCGCCGGCTGCGGAGCTCGCCGCAGGGTCGCCCGCCGCGCATCCCGCGAGGGAGAGCAAGGCGGCTGCGAGCAGAACGGCCATCACGCGCTCGAGGCCAGATCCTTCGGCTCCGCGCCGCGCGCTCCGCCCAGGGTGACAGGGGGTGGGAGCGAGTCTTGTCATGTTCGCGCCTTTCTCTACAGGGACTCACGCGGCTGGGGCATGCGACCGAGCGATATCTTCAGGTTGCCGTTGAGGCAGCGCAGCTCATCGATGAGCGCCTTCTCGCGCCCAGGCTCGTGCAAGCGCACGGCGTACTCAAGCTGGAACAGGCTGCCCATGTTGGTGGTCTGCACTTCGACAAGCTCGTACTCGGCGGCGTGGCGCGCGAGCACGCCGTCGAACACGCCGTCGTAGTCGAGATCCTCAGGGATGGTGATCTTGAGCTTCTTGCCCGGCTCGCGCGGCCGGCCGAACGGCGTGAGCACGAACACCGCGTTTGCTATCGCCACCACCACGGTGAACACCACCGCGAGGCCGAGGTAGCCCATCCCCGTGGCCAGGCCGATCGCCATGGCGAGGAAAACGCTGCCGATGTCCTTCGCGCTGCCGGGAATCGAGCGGAAGCGCACGAGGTTGAACACGCCCATCACGGCGATGCCCGCGCCGAGGTTGCCGTTGACCAGCGTGATCACCATCTGCACGATGAGCGGCAGAAGCGCGAGCGTCACCACGAAGTTCTTCGAGTAGCGGTGGCGGAACATGTAGACGCCGGCCACGCACACGCCGAGCGCAATGCTCGTGGCGCAGCACAGAAGGAAGCTCGTGGTCGAAACCGACGAGACGAGCGAATCGGCGGTGCCGAACACCGAGGAGAAAGCCACATCAAGCACAGCGGCCTCCTTTCAAATCGAGAACGGAGGAGAAGACGGGCGCAGGGCGCGCATGGGCGCGGGCGCGGGCGATCTGCGCGGCGGCACCGTACTTCGAGAACGACGTGGGGTACGCCTGCGCGCCGGAGAGCGCCGCGGCGAGCCACAGCGGCAAAGGCCCCGCGCCCTTGATCTCCATGACGGACTCCGCGTTGTCGATGACGGGCTCCCACGACCCGCGCCTGCCGCATGCGGCGGCGCCGTCAAGACAGGAAAGCGCGCTGTCGAAGGTGACGCGCAGCTCGCCGAGCCCAACGGCGTGCTCGGCGCGCGGCAGCCATGCCACGCGGTCGCATGCGATGCCCATCGAGGGCGAGAGCTGCGCGTGACGGGCGCGCATGGCGTCGATCTCGCGAGCGATCTGCACGCTGCGAGCGGAGAGCGACTCTGCCGCGAGCGCCGCGTCGTCGAGCGGGAATGCCTCGCACGCCTGCTCGTAGGGCATCCCGGACAGATACGCCTGCGCTGCCGCAAGCGAGATGCCCACGCGGCGCTTGTACACCACGCCCTGGTACTTCTTCTTGAGCTCGACGAAGACCAGCGCGGCCGAGGAGGCGAAGGCGGGCGAAGCCGCCGCGAGCGAAGCGGCCGTCACGCGCTCGGGGCCAGATCCTTCGGCTCCGCGCCTCGCGCTCCGCCCAAGATGGCAAGAGGCGAGACGCGGCAAGGCCCCATCCGCTGCATGGGCCGCCGGCGCGCCGCTTGCCGCGCCGGCGGCGAGAAACGTGCTTGCAAGCGCCTTGCCTGCCGCGATGCCGTAAGCGCGCAAGCGCAGCTTCTCCTTGTAGAGCGGCTTCTCGAGCGACCGCGCGATGAGGGAGCGCGACGGCGTGTCCCAGTAGACGCTGGTCACACGCGTGACGCCGTAGGCGTCAGGCTCCATGAACTCGCGCAGCGCCTCTTCGACGCACCGGCGCTGCCACGCGCTCACGCGGTACTTCTTCTCGACGCGCTGGAACACCTCGGCGTAGGCGGACATGGCTCTCCTCGAAATCGCTGCCTGCAGGGAGGTCGATTATCCAGCTGGGGCCGCCAAGCCCCTCAACCACGGCCCGGTCAGGCTGACATTCGCTGTAAGGGTGCGCGACGCGCCTTCCCAAGGAAAGCGCGCGGAGACGCCGAGGCGCGCCGCGCCGGTGCCGGGAAACACCACCCCGCATGGTACAGTCGCATCCTTAAGTCTTCCTGAAACAGCCCCGCGCCTTTTCAGGAAGATTTAAGGATGCCCGCTACAATAGACTCAGGCAGACCTGCCGCTGGCCTAGCCGAACGCGTGCTGCGCAGGCGGACGTGCGCGAGCGCACGGGCACATGCACGCAGCAAAAGGCGCGCTCTGCCGCCGAGCGGAGTCGAGAAGGAGATCGCAGTGCATGTTCTTATCGTGGAAGACGACGCGCGGCTAGCCGCGGCGCTCGCCCACATCCTTGAGGAGAACGGCTACCGGGTGGATGTCGTGCACGACGGCGAGGCGGGCGCGGCGTACGCGGAGACGGGCATCTACGACGTGGTCGTCCTCGATGTGATGCTGCCCAGGAAGGACGGCTTCGCAGTGACCACCGAGCTGCGTCGCGCGCACGTGAGCACGCCCATCCTGCTGCTCACCGCGCGCGACGCCACCACCGACAAGATCTTCGGCTACGACTCGGGCGCCGACGACTACATGACCAAGCCCTTCTCGCCCGCCGAGCTCATGGCGCACCTGCGCGCGCTCACGCGCCGTCAGGGTGACGTGGTGTTCGAGCGCCTCGCCGCCGGCGACCTCACGCTCGACCTCGAGAGCTACGAGCTGACCTGCGGCGCCAAGTCAATTCACCTGAGCCTCAAGGAGTTCTCCATCGCGCGGATCCTCATGGGCAGCCCCGGCGCCGTCATCTCGAAGGACACGTTGATCGCGAAGACGTGGGGCGTCGAGTCGAGCGCGGGCGACAACAACGTGGAAGCCTACATCTCGTTTCTGAGAAAGAAACTCGCGCACCTCGGGTCGACGGCGAAGGTTGAGACGATCCGCAAGGCAGGGTACCGACTCGTGCAGGATGACGCCGTGGACGCGAAGGGGACAGGCGACGCAGACGACGTTGTGGGCGCGATGAGCGCGGGCGGCGCCTCGGACGCGGGTGACGCAGGTGAGGCCGCCGCGCCTGACGCCGCCAGCGTTCAGGGAGGAGCCTCATGCTGAGGAAGCTGCGCGTCAAGTTCATCGCGCTCAACATGGTGCTCGCCACGCTGGTGGTGGCGGTGTCGTTCGGCGTGGTGTGCCGCCTCGACTACCAAGCGAAGTACGACGAGATGCAGGACGTCCTGCGCGTTACTTTGGAAAACGCCGCACGGGAGGAGGTCGAGCGAGCCGACGTCCCGGAAGCGGGCGGCGCCGCCGGGCCGCCGCGCATCGGCAAGCACGCCGACGCCGCTCCGCCGCACATACCCGTGGCAGTCTACCGCATGCTCGACGACGGAAGCTACGAGCTGCTCGGCATGCACTCGACCGCCACCATCCCCGACGGCTCCGTGGACCATGCGACGTCCGTCGCCAAGACGCAGGCAGACAACCTCGCCGAAGGCCCCGGCGAGGCTTTCGGCGAGGTCGCGGGCGAGAGCCTGCTCTACGCCGTGCTCAGCTGCAAGGGCGGCACGCTCGTCGCCTTCGCTGACACGAGCTATCTCAGCTCCACCGACCAGCTCGCACGCACGCTGGTCATCATCGGGGCAGCCACGCTCCTGGCTTTCCTCGCCATCAACGTGTTCTTCTCACGTTGGGCGCTGCGCCCGGTGGGACGCGCGTGGGAGCAGCAACGGCAGTTCACCGCCGACGCGTCGCACGAGCTGAAGACCCCTCTCACCGTGATCATGGCGAACACCGCCATCCTGCGCACGCACCCCGACGCCACCGTGGCCAGCCAGAGCCAGTGGGTCGAAAGCACGCAGGCCGAAGCCGCGCGCATGCAGGGCCTCGTGAACGACATGCTCGAGCTCGCGCGCCTCGACGACACGCCGGCTGCCGAGCGCGTGGCGCGCGACGTCGACCTCACCGACCTTGCGGAGAGCTTCGTGCTCCAGTTCGAGTCGGTGGCGTTCGAGCGCGGCATCCTGCTCAAGAGCGACCTTGCGCCCGAAGTGCACGTGTGCGGCGACGCCAAACGACTCGAGCGCCTGGTGTCGACGCTCGTAGACAACGCCTGCAAGTACGCCGGCGAAGGCGGGCGCGTGCACGTGACGCTCGAGCAGGTGGGTCACGAGGCGCGTCTCGTCGTACGCAACAGCGGCGAGACCATCCCGCCCGAAGACCTGCCTCACGTGTTCGACCGCTTCTACCGCGGCGACAAGGCACGCACGCGCGATGCGAGCAGCTACGGACTTGGACTCGCCATCGCGCAGGAGGTCGCGCGCGATCACGGCGGCGCCATCACCGTCGCCAGCAGCGAGACCGAAGGGACCGCTTTCACCGTGGCCCTTCCCCTCGCCCGCTGACGCAGCGGTACGCTTCAGAGGCGATCACGGGAGAGGAGAGCGCTACTCCTCGGGGGAGGCGACCTTCTTCTTCACCACGCGCCTCACCTTCGGCTTGGCCTCCTCGACCGGCGAGTCCTCGACCACCTCGACCGCCTCGAGCTTCTCCACCTTCTCGACGACGGCCTCCTCGACGACCTCGTCGTCCTTCTTCGCCTCGTCGCCGTCTTCCATGCCCTTGCGCAGGCCCTTGATGCCCTTGCCGATGGCGTTGCCGAGCTTCGGGAGGTTCTTGGGCCCGAAGATGAGCAGAACGACGACCAAGACGATGACGAGCTCCGGAACGCCCAGACCGAGGATCTTCATACCAGCAAACTCCTTCTTTCCCGCGCGCCACGCGGCGCGCACCTTTGCTAACGTGGCGCCAGTATGCCCCGGCGCCCACCCTGCGCGCTATCACGCAAACGGGCGATTTTTCCGCCCGCACGCGGGGAAACCGCGTCACCCGTTTGCGTGACAAGCTGCGTTTCCGCAGGTGAAGCGCTTAATCGCCGCCAGACGACCCGCAGAGGCCAATGTCATCGCCACTCCTACCCCACCGCGCTCGCGCAGATCCGCACACTCCTGCGGCAGCCTTCCTCGCAGCGCCAGCGCTCACCGCGCCCGCGTCTTCCGCGCGACAGCAAAAAGGGGCGCCCTGCGAACCGCGAGGCGCCCCTGTCTCAATCTTCGCCCGGAAGGCTCAGAGCATGGCCTGGATGGTGATGAACAGCGGCGAGAAGGTGAGCGCCACGATGGTCATCAGGTTGATGAGGATGTTCATCGACGGGCCCGAGGTGTCCTTGAACGGGTCGCCCACGGTGTCGCCCACGACGGCGGCCTTGTGGGCCGCGGAGCCCTTGCCGCCATGGTAGCCCTGCTCGATGTACTTCTTCGCGTTGTCCCACGCGCCGCCGGCGTTGCTCATGAAGATGGCCATCAGCATGCCCGTGGACACGGCGCCGGCGAGGAAGCCGCCGAGCATGGCCGGGTTGAAGCAGCCGATGGCGACCGGAACCACGATGGCGATGATGCCGGGGGTCATCATCTCGCGCAGCGCGCTCGTGGTGGAGATGCCCACGCACTTGTCGTACTCGGGCTCGGCCTTGTACTCCATGATGCCGGGGATCTCGCGGAACTGGCGGCGCACCTCCTCGACCATCGCGTGAGCCGCGCGCGACACCGCGCCCATGGTGAGCGCCGCGAACATGAACGGCATCATGGCGCCGATGAAGATGCCGGCCACGATCAGCGGGTCGGTCAGCGTCAGCGAGAACGCGGGGATGGAGTGGTGCATGGTCGCCTGGAACGAGACGAACAGCGAGATGGCGGACAGGCCCGCAGAGGAGATCGCGAAGCCCTTCGCGATGGCCGCCGTGGTGTTGCCCACCGCGTCGAGCGAGTCGGTGCGGTCGCGCACCTCCTCGGGCAGGCCGGCCATCTCGGCGATGCCGCCCGCGTTGTCGGCCACGGGGCCGTACGCGTCGACGCCGATGGTGATGGCGGTGTTGGAGAGCATGCCCGTGGCGGCGAGGCCCACGCCGAACAGGCCCACGGCGATGCCGCCCTCGGCCGTCGCGTTGGGGAACGCCAGGTTGCCGAACGTGTACGCGCCGATGATGGCGAGCGCCACGAGCACGATGGGGGCGATGGTGGACAGCATGCCCGTGCCGATGCCCTCGATGATGACCGTGGCCGCGCCCGTCTCAGCGGACTCGGCGATCTTGTGGACCGGCTTGTACTTGTCGGAGCAGAAGTACTCGGTGATCTTGCCGATGGCGAGGCCGGCGACGAGGCCGCAGATCACGGAGCCGAACAGCCAGAGCGGCTGCGCCTCGGTCGACTGGGAGTCCCACATGAGGAAGATGCAGAAGATCACGATGATCTCGAGGCCGGCGGCCAGATACGTGCCGCGGTTCAGGGCCTTGTGCAGCGCGGCGCCCTCCTTGGTGCGCACCGCGAACAGGCCGATGATCGAGGTGATGATGCCGCAGGCCGCGATGACGACCGGCGTCACGACGGCCCAGATGAGGTCGCCCGTGGCGAAGTACCCGCCGAGCGAGCCGAAGGTGGCGGCCAGGATGGTGGGGGCGAGGATCGCGCCGGTGTAGGACTCGAAGAGGTCGGCGCCCATGCCGGCCACGTCGCCCACGTTGTCGCCCACGTTGTCGGCGATGGTGGCGGGGTTGCGCGGGTCGTCCTCGGGAATGCCGGCCTCGACCTTGCCCACGAGGTCGGCGCCCACGTCAGCGGCCTTCGTGTAGATGCCGCCGCCCACGCGGGCGAACAGGGCCACGGCGGACGCGCCGGTGGCGAAGCCCTCGACCATGCCCACGTTGTGGTGCACGAGCGACATGAAGTCAGCGGTGAGCTGGGAGGGCGACACGCCGGCCATCATGCTGAACACGAGCGCGATGAGCCATAGCGAGAGGCCCATGAGGGCGAACGAGGCCACGCACAAGCCCATGGTGAGGCCCGACTTGAAGCTCACGTTGAGCGCCTTGGCGACCGACTCCTCGGCGGCGTGCGCCGTGCGCGTGTTGGCGCGCGTGGCGACGTGCATGCCCACGTAGCCCGCCGCGGCCGAGAGCACGCCGCCGGTCACGAACGCGAGCGCCGTGAGCGGAGACAGCGCCACGGCCATCACGACAGCCACGACGGCCATGAAGATGATGAGCAGCTTGTACTCGCTCATCAGAAACGCCTTGGCACCCTGCTGGATCTTCACAGAGATGCTGTTCATCTTCTCAGAGCCCGGGTCCTGCTTGAGCACCCAGCCTCCGAGGTAGCCTGCCACGCATATGCCGATGAGTGCGCAAATGGGGGCGAGCCATGCGACCTGTGTAGTCACTTGTGTCCTCCTTGACTTTTTTGCAACACCGCGAGGGTGTCGGTACGACCTTCCAGCTCGGCATTCTCAGCTGAAAACAATATTTGAGACATTCTAAAGTATTTGAAGGAATTGTGAAGCCCTCTTCCGCGCTTTATTGGGCGAAAGAACAAAACGCGCGGGCGCCTTGGCGCCCTCAGCGCCTCCCCGCTTCCCTACAGGTTCTCGCGCACCCAGGCGATGTTGCCGTTGACGGTGCTGATGAGGTCCTCGAGCGTGGCGAACGTCATCATGGGGCGCAGCCAGCTCATGAACTCGAGCTCGACCACGTCCCCGTAGAGGTCGCCCGAGAAGTCCAGGATGTGCGCCTCGACGTTGGCGAGGGCCTTGCCTTCGAAGGTGGGCGACACGCCGACCGACACCGCCGCCTTGTAGCGCATGCCGCCGACGTGCGCGTACGCCGCGTAGACGCCGTCGCCGAGCGCGCGCAGCTCGTCGGGCACGTGCAGGTTCGCCGTGCGAAAGCCCATGTCGCGCCCTTCGCCGCGCCCGGGCTGCACCACGCCGGCCATGCGGTAGGGCGCGCCGAGCAGGCGCGCGGCCTGGCCCACCGCCCCCTCTTGCAGAAGGCCCCGGATGCGCGTGGCGGTGACCGGCGCGCCGTCGAGCTCGAGCAGGTCATGGGGGGCCACGAGCATCCCGTGGCGCGCCCCCCAGCGCTCGAGCACGCCGACGTCGCCCGAGGCGCGCGCGCCGAAGCGGAAGTCGCGGCCCACGAAGAGCGCGGCGGGCACGTGCGTGCCGCCGAAGGCGCGCTCGAGGAACGCCTCGGGCTCAAGGGCGGCGAAGTCCCGCGTGAAGGCGAGGGCGACCACGTCGTCGACGCCCTCGAGCTCGCAGAGCGCCTGCAGGCGCTGCTCGTTGGACATGAGCTTGCGCAGCTCCCCCGCCGCGAACACCTCGTCGGGGTCGCGGTCGAACGTCACCACGACGGCGCGCGCGCCGAGCTCGCGCGCCTTGCGCACGGCCTCGCCGATGATGAAGCGATGGCCCGCGTGCACGCCGTCGAACACGCCGAAGGCGCACGAGGCGCCCGCGAAGAGCGATGCGTCGAAGTCCTTGGCCCTATAGGTCGCCACGGCTCACCCCCGTCTGGAACACGCAGCGCGTCTTGTAGCGCCGCGCCGCGCCGTCATACTCGTAGATGCCCGCGAGCTTGTTGCCCGCCACCACGGCGACGAGCTCTCCGGGGCGCACGTCTTCGCAGCTCTCGCGCACGCCCGCCGTGCAGGCGCACATCTCGAGCGCGCTCGGGCCGAACCGGCGCTCGCAGAGCGCAAGCGCGTCCTTCGGCAGCTGGTTGCCGTTCGCCACCGCGCGCTCGACGGCGGCGTCCGCGAAGGCGAAGCGCAGGCCGAGCAGCCGGACGGGGTCGAGCGCCGCGCGGGTCCCCACCTCGGCGAGCGTCTCGAGGCTCACGCACTCGTCGAGCGTGAGGTTGCCCACGCTCGTGCGCCGCAGGCTGCCCACGTGCGCCGCGCAGCCGAGCGCCGCGCCGATGTCGCGCGCGAGCGAGCGGATGTAGGTGCCCTTCGACACGTGGAACGCGATCTCCCACGCCGGCGGCTCGGACGCGTCGGCGCCGTAGACGCCCCGAAGCTCGGCGGCGTACACCTCGATGTCGCGCGGCTCCATGCTGATGATGTTGCCGCGGCGCGCCTCGTCGCACGCCTTCCTGCCGTTGACCTTGATGGCCGAGTACACGGGCGGGAGCTGCTTGGACGCGCCCACGAGCGAGGAGACGAAGGAGGCGGCGAAGAACGGGTCGAACACCTCGTCGGGCACGGGAGAGGTGCGGATGACCTCGCCCTGCGCGTCGTCGGTGTCGGTGGCCGCGCCGAACGCCACGCGCACCACGTAGCGCTTGTCGTGCCCCGTGAGGTAGGCGTCGAGGCGCGTGGCCGGGCCCACGCAGATGGGCAGCACGCCCGAGGCCAGAGGGTCGAGCGTGCCGGTGTGCCCCACGCGCCGCTCGCCGAAGATGCGCCGGCAGCGGTTCACCACGTCATGCGAGCTCATGCCGCTCGGCTTGTCCACGCCGACGATGAGGCAGAGCCCCGACTCCCCGCGCCTCATGCCGCGTCCTCGCCAAGCTCGACGGCCTCGAGGCGGCGCGTGACCGCGTCGAGCGCGCCCTCGATGCCCGCGGGCAGGGTGAAGCCCGCGGCCGCCCTGTGCCCGCCGCCGCCGAACTCGCGCGCGATGGCCGCCACGTCGGTGTCGTCCTTGGCGCGGAAGCTCCCGCGCACCTCGCTGCCCTGGTCGCGCAGCATGCACGCCACGCGCACGCTGCCGATGGAGCGCAGCACGTCGACGAGCGGCTCGGCGTCGGCCTTCGCGGCGCCGAGGCGCGCCATGTCCTCCTGCGTGATCCAGCTCACCGCCACGCGCCCCTCCCTGAGCAGGCGCATGCGCGACACCGCGATCCCCTCGAGCTGCACCGAGGCGAGCGTGCGGCTCTGGTACACCTCGCGCGCCACGCCGGCCGGGTCGGCGCCGGCGGCCACCATCTGAGCCGCGGCGGCGAAGCACGCGTGGTCGGCGTTCTGGTACTGGAAGCGCCCCGTGTCGGTCACGAGGCCCACGTACGCGCAAGCCGCCAGCTGCGGCAGGCGCGCGCGGCCCTCCTCGCCGAGCAGGTGCGCCGCAAGCTCCCACACGAGCATGCTCGTGGAGGCGGCGTCAGGGTCGGTGTAGCTCAGGTCCGACATGCGCTCGGGCACGGCGTGGTGGTCGACGGTGACGCTCAGCGCCGAGGCGGCGTGGAGCGCGGCGGCGTCCGGCCCGAGGCGCTCGGGCGTGGGCACGTCGACGGCCACGAACACCGCGGGCGCCGCGGCATGCTCGTCTGCGTACGCCGCGGCGGGCGTCATGTCGGCGAGGCCCGGCAGGAAGCCGAGCGAGGCGCCTATCGGGTCGTCCTTGGCGAGAAGGCAGGTGGCGCGCTTGCCGAGCGCGCGCAGCGCGTGCGCGAGCGCGAGCTGCGAGCCGAGGCAGTCGCCGTCGGGGTTGACGTGCCCGCAGATGACGAAGTCGTCATGCTGCCTGAGCGCCTCGGCGATGGCCGGGAGCGTGGTGTTCGTCTGGGGTGTGACGCTCATGCAGGCCTACTCGCCCGCAGCCGCAGCGGCGTCGTCCCCGGCGGCGCCAGCCCCTGCGCCCGCCTCCGCTTCCGCGGCCTCCGCCTCGGCCGCGCCGAGGTTGCGCTCGCGGTCGCGGTCGAGCGCGTAGGCGATGGACTCCGCCTCGTCGACCGAGCGGTCCAGGTGGAAGCGCAGCTCGGGGGCCACGCGCCACGAGAGCTCCTTCGCCATGAGCGAGCGGATGCGCCCGCGCGCCGCCGCGAACGCCGCCTCCACCTCCTCGTAGCGCTCGGGCTCGGTGGTGTAGAACACGTTGCACGCGCTGCGGTCGTAGCTCACCTCGCAGCCGGTGATGGTGACCAGGTGCAGGCGCGGGTCGGAGATCTCGAAGAGCATGATCGACGCGATCACCTCGCGGGCCTGCTCGTTAACCTTGCGGTTGGAAGCACCCTGTTTCACGGTGCACCTCCTTGTCGTCTATCTAAGAGAAGGCTACCAGATCCCCCGGACCCAGTAGCCTCACAAGTTCGTTACGTCCAATCCCAACGAATCGCAGGACGCGAAGCGAGCGAGCACAAGCAAGCTCACAGCCCCCGAAGCGCCGGTCGGCCGGGCGCCGGCGTGGCTCGCGCGCAGATTCCGCAGCGACTGCGACAGCCCTGCGGGCTGTCACACCAAGCGAGGACTGCCCGAGCACGTGCCATGCCGGCGTCTGGCCGACCGGCGGGACCCGAGGGCCCCGCCGCGGCAAGGCGGGTTCTACTCCGTGCGCTCCACTTCCTTGACCTGGTAGCCTTCGATGGTGTCCCCCACCTTGAGGTCCTGGAACTTCTCGATGCCGATGCCGCACTCGTAGCCCTGCTTCACGGACTTCACGTCGTCCTTGAAGCGGCGCAGCGACGCCAGCGTGCCCTCGAAGATCACCGTGCCGTCGCGCACGATGCGCACCTTGTCGTCGCGGTTGATCTCGCCCTCGACGATGTAGCAGCCGGCGATGGTGCCCACCTTCGGCACCTTGAAGGTCTCGCGGATCTCGGCGATGCCGGTGTCCTCCTCCACGATGTCGGGCGAGAGCAGGCCCACGCGCGCGGCGTTGATGTCCTCGATGGCCTGGTAGATGACGCGGTACAGGCGGATGTCCACCTTCTCCTTCTCGGCCTGGGCCTTCGACTTGCCCGTCGGGCGCACGTTGAAGCCGATGATGATGGCGTCAGAGGCCGCTGCCAGCGTGACGTCGGTCTCGGTGATGCCGCCCACGGCCGAGTGCACGATGTTGATGCGCACCTCGGACTGGTCCATCTTCTCGAAGGCGTCGCGCAACGCCTCGATGGAGCCCTGCACGTCGGCCTTCACGATGAGGTTGAGGTCGGTCTGCTTGCCCTCCTCGATGCGGTTGAACAGGTCGTCGAGGCTCATGTGGCTCTTCGTCTCCTGCGCGGCCAAACGCTCGCGCAGCGCGCGCTCCTCGGCGAGCTTGCGGGCGTCGCGCTCGTCCTCGAACACGCGGAACTCGTCGCCCGCGGTCGGCACCGACGAGAGGCCGAGCACCTCGACCGGGTCGGCCGGGAGCGCCTCGGCCACGTGCTCGCCGCGCGGGCTGATGAGCGCGCGGACGCGGCCGTAGGAGGTGCCCGCCACCAGCACGTCGCCGGTGTGCAGGGTGCCGCGCTGGATGAGCACGGTGGCCACCGGGCCGCGGCCCTTGTCGAGGTTGGCCTCGATCACGAAGCCGGACGCCTCGGCGTCGGGGTTCGCCTTGAGCTCGAGCACGTCGGCCTGCAGCAGGATGGTCTCGAGCAAGTCGTCGATGTGCAGCTTCTTCTTCGCCGAGACCTCGACGAACATGTTGGTGCCGCCCCACTCCTCGGGGATGACGCCGTGCTCGACGAGCTCCTGGCGCACGCGGTCGGGGTTGGCGCCGGGCTTGTCGATCTTGTTGACGGCGACCACGATGGGCACGTTGGCGGCCTTCGCGTGGTTGATGGCCTCGATGGTCTGCGGCATGACGCCGTCGTCAGCGGCCACCACGAGCACGATGACGTCGGTCACCTGGGCGCCGCGGGCGCGCATGGCGGTGAACGCCTCGTGGCCCGGGGTGTCGATGAAGGTGATCTGGCGGCCGTCGATGTTCACCACCGAGGCGCCGATGTGCTGGGTGATGCCGCCGGCCTCGGAGGCCACCACGCCGGTGTGGCGGATGGCGTCGAGCAGCGACGTCTTGCCGTGGTCGACGTGGCCCATGACGGTGACCACCGGCGGGCGCGGCTTGAGGTCGTCCTCGGAGTCGTTGTACACCACGGCGTACTCCTCCTCGGGCGACACCACGCGCACCTTGCGGCCCATGTCGTCGGCGATGAGCTCGATCAGCTCGTCGCTCATGGACTGCGTGAGCGTGAGCACCTGGCCGAGCATGAACAGGCGCTTGATCACGTCGTTGGGCTGCACGCCGAGGACCTCGGAGAACTTGGCGACCGTGGCGCCCTGGGGCACCTCGACCACGCTCTCGTCGAGCACGAGCTCGGGGTCGAGCCCGCGCTCGATGGCCTCCATCTCGGCGCGCTCGCGCGCCTCGGCCTCGCGCTTCTCCTTGCGCTTCTTGCGGCGCCCCTCGCCCTCGTGCGTGGTGGCGGCGGCCACCGCCGCGCGCGCCTCGGCGAGCACCTTGTCGCGCTGGAGCTTCTCGGCCTGCACGGCCATCTGCGCGTAGCGGTCCTCGCCCTTGGGCGTCAGGGCCTCGAGCTCGGGGACCACCTGCACGCCGCGCTTGCCCTTCTTGCCGCGGGCGGCCTGCGCGCCGGCGTTCGCGCCGCCGCGGCTGCCGCGGTTGGCGCCGCCGCCGCGGGAGGCTGCGCCCTGGGCCTTCTTGGCCTGGGCCTGCGTCTCCTTCTGGGCCTCGATGCGCTGCTTCTCAGCCTCGATCTGCGAGAGCAGCGAGCTGAAGTTGGAGGCGCGCTTGGGAGCCGGGGCGGGCGCGTGCTCGCGGGTCGCGGGCGCCGCGTGGTGGGCGGAGGACTTGGCGCCCTTGCCCTTGCGGTTGCGCAGCGCCTCCTCGACGGCCTGCTTCTTGGCCACCTCGGCCGCGGCCTTGCGGGCGCGCTCGCGGGCGCGCGACGCGGCCTTCTCGCGCTCGACGCGCTCCTTCTCGGAGGCGATCTGCGCGCTGAGCGACTCGAAGCCCGAGGACACCGGGGCCTTCTTGAGCGGCTTCTTCGCGGGCTCCGCGGGCTGCTCGGCGCCGCCCTTCTCGGCGCGGAAGGCGCGGGCGGCCTCGCGCTCGGCGAGCTCCTTCTCCACCGCGGCGCGGCGGGCGGCCTCCTCCTCGGCCTTCTTGCGCGCGGCCTCGGCCTGCTCCTTCTTGAGCGCGGCCTCCTCCTCGGCGGCAAGCTGGCCCGCGCGCTGCTTGATCTCGGGCGCGAGGTTCTTGCGGATCTTGTCGACATAGGCATCGGCGAGCACGCTCGCATGCGACTTTGCCGGGATCTTCATCTCATGAAGGCGATCGAGCAGATCCTTGCTCGTCATGTCAAATTCCTTCGCCAACTCATGTACACGCATGCTGGCCATATATCACTCCTCTGTCTTGTCGATATCGACGCCGCAACCGCGGGCAAGCTCGTCCGCGATCCTGGTGTAATCATCCTCGTTCAGCTTGCAGCGGAGGGCGCGGTCGAGCTTGCGGCCCTTCCAGGCGCGGGCGAAGCAGTCGCTTGAGCACACGTACGCGCCGCGCCCGGCGGCGCGCCCCGTGGGGTCATAGGAGACGGTGCCGTCAGACGCGCGCACCACGCGACGCAGGGATGCCTTCCCTGCCTGCGTGCCGCAGCCGATGCAGCTGCGCTGCCGTTTCCTCGTCTCCTGCATCATCATGCCGCCTCGCCGCCTGAAGCCCTATGCCTCGTCGAGGTCGGCGTGAACGCCGCAGTAGCGGCTGTTCGGACGGGCGTGGTTGCGGCAGCGGGAGCCGTCCTCGCCCACGTAGATGCAGAAGTCGTCGTCCTCGACGTCATCCTCGTCGATGAGCTCGTTCTCGAAGCCGTCGAGCATGCTCGAGAAGCTCGCCGACTTGATGTCGATGTGCCAGCCCGTGAGGCGCGCGGCGAGGCGGGCGTTCTGGCCCTCCTTGCCGATGGCCAGCGAGAGCTGGTCGTCGGGGACCACCACGGTGGCGTAGTGGTTCGGCTCGTCGATGGTCACGTGCGACACCTTCGCCGGCGACAGCGCGTTGGCCACGTAGACGGCCGGGTCATCGTTCCACTGGATCACGTCGACGCGCTCGTTGCGCAGCTCCTCGACCACCATGCGGACGCGGCTGCCCTTCGGGCCCACGCAGGCGCCGACCGGGTCGAGGTTCGCCTCGCGGGAGGCCACGGCGACCTTGGAGCGCGCGCCGGGCTCGCGGGCGATGGACTTGATCTCCACCACGCCGTCGTAGATCTCGGGGACCTCGATCTCGAACAGGCGGCGGATCAGGTCAGGATGGGTGCGCGACACCACGATGGGCGGGCGCGCCTGCTCGCCGCGGGCGCGGGGGGCGTCGGAGTTCGGGTCGCGCACCTCGATGATGAGCACCTTGATGCGCTGGTTGTGGCGGTAGTGCTCGTTGGACGGGCGCTCGTTGCGCTCGCCGTTGGAGCGCTTCACGTCGTAGTGCGGCAGCTCGGCCTCGACGCCGTCGCGGATCTTGATGATGGTGAAGTCCGGCGTGCCCTGCAGCACCGTGCCCGTGACCAGGTCCCCCACGCGGTCGGAGAACTCCTCGTAGATGGACTGGCGGCCGGCGTCGCGCACGATGGACGAGATGACGCTCTTGGCGTTCTGGGCGGCGATGCGGCTCACGTCGTCGGGCGTGACGTCGCGCTCCTCGAACTCGGAGTACTCGCCGGTCTCCTCGTCAGGCTCGCCGACGGGCACGAGCTCGTACACGTAGATGTGGCCGGTCTGGCGGTCGATGGTCACGCGCGCGTCCCACTCGAGGTCCAGGATATGCTGATAGCTCTTCGCCAGCGACGCCTCCAGGCGCTCGATCAGGTAAAACTCGTCGATCTTGCGCTCGTGGGCCAACGCCTGCAGAGCCTCGATCAGTTCTGAAGTTGCCATCGTCTTCGCTTTCCTTCCTATGAGCTGAAGTCGATCGTGCCCTTCACGCGGGCACGTTTGATAACACCGAGGGGCACGCGGACCTGCGTGCCGTCGACGTCAAGCGCGACGTCGTCGCCGACCATGCCGCGCAGCTCGCCGGTGAGCGAGCTGCGGCCGTCGACGGGGCTTTTGGTCTTCACGCAGACCGTCTCGCCGGCGAAGCGCTCGAAGTGCTCGCGCGTGCGCAGCGGGCGGTCGATGCCGGGAGAGGAGACCTCGAGCACGTACGCCCCGGGGAACGGGTCGATCACCTCGAGGATGTCGCCCATCCACTTCTGGGAGGCGGCGAGCACGTCGAAGCTCACGCCGCCGTCCGCGTCGACGTACACGCGGATGGTCGGGGACTTCTTGGCCCCCACCACCTCGATGGTGACGATCTCGATGCCCTCCTGAGCCGCCCGCGGCTCAAGCGCCTCAAGCAGCTTTCTCTCTTTCGCGCTGAGCACGCGCACCTCCTCTGACCTCGCGTCGGACCTGACGTCTCGCGCTGAAGTGCCCTAACAACAAAAGAAAGCGGGACAAGCCCACTTTCCTCGAAAACGAAAAGTATTAAGCGCACCAGCGCGACAGTGTTAGTCATGATAACACAGGATCCGCGGGATTCCAAGCCCCCACGCAGGGGAAATTGAGGGAGCGCGGCGGCGACGGCCGCGGCGGCAGGGCGAGGCGAGCGCGGCGGCGACGGCGGGGC
>NZ_JAAKEE010000036.1:0-27613 GCF_011038995.1 Adlercreutzia sp. ZJ242 | reverse complement strand
GGCCGGCGAGTCGCGGGCTGCGGGCGCAGGCGGCGCGCAGCGCGGCCGGCTCGTCATCGTGCCGACGCCCATCGGGAACCTCGGCGACATGACGGCCCGCGCCCTCGACGCGCTGCGTGCGGCCGACGTGGTGTGCGCGGAGGACACGCGCGTCACGGGCAGGCTCTTGGCGGCGTTCGGCGTCGAGAAGCGCCTCGAGCGCCTCGACGAGGCGCTCATCGGCGCGCGGGCGGCGCGCGTGGCCGAGCGCGTGCGCGCAGGCGAGGTGATCGCGTACTGCTCGGACGCGGGCATGCCGGGCGTGTCCGACCCGGGGATGCGCCTCGTGGCGGCCGCGCGCGCGGCGGGCGCGGCTGTGGAGGTGCTGCCCGGCCCCTCGGCGGTGGCCACGGCGTACGTGGCGAGCGGATGCGCGAACGCGAGCTACTTCTTCGGCGGGTTCTTCCCGCGCAAGGTCGCCGAGCAGCGCGCGCGCCTGGAGTCCCTGCGCGCCCTCGACGCGGCGCTCGTGTTCTACGAGAGCCCGAACCGCCTAGTGGGGGCGTTGGAGGCGGTGGCCGAGGCGTTTCCCTTGCGCGAGGTGACGGTGTGCCGCGAGCTCACGAAGCTGCACGAGGAGGTGCTGCGCGGGCCGGCGGGCGAGGTGCGCGACGCGTTCGCGGCGCGCGCGGGCGAGCCGGGCGGCATCCGCGGCGAGATCGTGCTCGTGATCGACGGGCCGAACGCGCGCGAGGCAGCCGCGGCGGCCGCCGACGCGGCAGGTGCGGCGCGCGTGCGCGCGGGCGAGCTGGCCGCGCAGGGCCTGCGCACGAAGGAGGTCGCCCGTCGCCTGTCCGCCGAGTTCGGCCTCGCGCGCAACGACGCCTACGAGATCGCGGTGGAAGCGCATGGGTAGCGCCGCGTCGCGCGCGTCCGGCGGACGCAGCAGGCGCGATGGGCGGCTCCGCACGTCGGCGTCGCGCACGTCAGCCCCGCGCGCGGCAGGCGGGCAGGCGCCCGCGCCGCGGCTCCTGACGGTGGACGGGTTGGACGTGTGGGTCACGCGCAAGTGCGTCAAGAACGTGAGCCTGCGCGTGCGGCCTGCGGCGGGCGGCCCGCGCGTGGAGGTGTCGGCGCCCGCGCGCACGTCGGACGCCCTCGTGCGCGCCCTCGTGCGCGAGAAGCGCGCGTGGGTCGAAGCGCAGGTCGCCGCGCTGGCGAGCTCGCCGCGCATCCGCGCCGCCGAGGCGACGCCCGAGGAGGTCGCCCAGTGGAAGGCCGTGGTGTCGGCGTGCGTGCCGGCGCTCGTGGAGGCGTGGGAGCCCCTCATGGGAGTGCGGGCGGGCAAGCTGGCCTACCGCAACATGACGAGCCGCTGGGGCAGCTGCCAGCCGGCCACGGGGCGCATCTGCATCAACGTGCGCCTGGCGCTCTACCCGCCGGAGTGCTTGGAGTACGTGGTGGTGCACGAGCTGTGCCACCTGATCGAGCGCGGGCACGGCCCGCGCTTCCGCGCGCTCATGGACCGCTTCATGCCCGACTGGCGCGCCCGCCGCGACAAGCTGCGCTAGCGACTCGGCGTCTCGGCCGCCGCGTCGGCGAGCGTCATGCCGTCGAGGTAGTCGAACATCGCCTGCTGCAGGCCGCCCCAGATGCGCTGCGACAGGCAGCCCTCCTGCCGCTCGCACGCGAACAGGCCGCTCATGCAGTCGAGCAGCTCAAGGCCGTCCTCCGAGGCGCCCACCACGTCGGCGAGCGTGATCTCCTCAGGCGGGCGCGCCAGCTCGTAGCCGCCCGCGTACCCGCGCGTCACGCGCAGAAGCCCCGCGCCGGTAAGCGGCGCCACCACCTGCTCGAGGTACTTCTTCGAGATCCCCTGCCGCGCCGCCACGTCCTTGAGCGCCACGCAGCCCTCGTTCGCGTGCTGGGCGAGGTCGATCATGAACCGCATCCCGTACCGGGTCTTCGTCGAAATCTTCATGCGCGCGCCTTTCAGTTGTCGTTGCCGATAGCTTAGCAAAAAACCTAGCAACTTGCTTGACTTTGCCGTTGAAACCCGTATATTAAACCCAGCAAACTACTAGACTATGGGAGCGGCGAAAAGCGACGCAGGGACGGCGGGGCGCATCCCCCCGTCCCCGGCAACGCCCCTCCCACGCAAAGGAAGCGCGATCATGAAGCAGATCTACCTGGACAACGCATCCACCACGGCGGTCAGGCCCGAGGTGCTCGACGCCATGCTGCCGTACTTCACCACCGAGTTCGGCAACCCCTCGTCGATCTACCCGCTCGGGCAGCGCGCCTCGGACGCGGTGGCGGCCGCCCGCGCCTCCATCGCGAGCCTCATCGGCGCCTCGCCGCGCGAGGTGTACTTCACCTCCGGCGGCTCCGAGGCCGACAACTGGGCGATCAAGGGGTTCGCGCGCGCCAACGCGGGCAAGGGCCGCCACCTCGTCACGAGCGCCGTCGAGCACCATGCGGTGCTGCATGCCTGCGAGGCGCTCGAGCGCGAGGGTTTCGAGGTCACCTACCTGCCCGTCGACGCCGAGGGGCTCGTGTCGCCCGCCGACTTCGAGGCGGCCCTGCGCCCCGACACCATCCTGGCGTCGGTCATGTTCGCCAACAACGAGATCGGCACGCTGCAGCCCGTCGGCGAGCTGGCGCGCATCGCGCACGAGCACGGCGTGGCCTTCCACACCGACGCGGTGCAGGCGCTCGGCCACGAGGCCGTCGACGTGCGCGAGCTCGGCGTCGACATGCTGTCGGCGAGCGCGCACAAGCTCTACGGCCCGAAGGGCGTCGGCCTTCTGTACATCCGGCGCGGCGTGAAGGTCCGGAACCTCATCGACGGCGGGCAGCAGGAGCGCGGCCGGCGCGCCACCACGGAGAACGTGCCGGGCATCGTGGGGTTCGCCCGCGCGCTCGAGCTGGCGTGCGCCGAGCGCGAGGCCGAGCATGCGCGCCAGGCCGCCCTGCGCGACCACGCCTTCGCGCGCATCGCCGCCGAGATCCCGCACGCCAAGCTCAACGGGCACGCCACGCGGCGCCTCGCCAACAACGTGAACTTCTCGTTCGAGTTCATCGAGGGCGAGGGCATGCTGCTGCAGCTCGCGGCGCGCGGCATCTGCGTCTCGTCCGGCAGCGCCTGCACCTCCGGCTCGCTCGACCCGAGCCACGTGCTTCTGGCCATCGGCCTGCCGCACGAGATCGCGCACGGCTCGCTGCGCATGACGCTCGGGCGCGACACCACGCGCGAGGACGTGGACTTCGCCGTCGACGCGCTGGCGAAGACGCTTGAGAACCTGCGCGCGATGAGCCCGCTGTACGAGGACTTCAAGCAGGGCCGCGTGACATCCATCATCGACGAGAGCTTTTCGAAGCAGAACTAGGAGCATCCCATGGCAATGAACTACTCCGAGGCGGTCATGGACCACTTCACCAACCCGCGCAACGTGGGCGAGATCGAGAACGCGAGCGGCTGCGGCACCGTGGGCAACGCGGTGTGCGGCGACATCATGCGCGTGTACCTCGACATCGACGACGACGGCGTCATCCAGGACGCGAAGTTCAAGACGTTCGGCTGCGGCGCGGCCATCGCCACCTCCTCGATGGCGACCGTGCTCGTGAAGGGCAAGACCGTCCAGGAGGCCCTCGAGGTGACGAACAAGGCGGTCATGGAGGCGCTCGACGGCCTGCCGCCCGTCAAGGTGCACTGCTCGCTTCTGGCCGAGGAGGCCATTCACGCGGCGCTGTGGGACTACGCCGAGAAGAACGGCATCGCGATCGAGGGCCTCGAGAAGCCCGTGAGCGACATCAGCGAGCACGACCACGCCCACGGGGCCGACGACGAGGAGGAAGAGGAGTAGCCGAATCGTACAGCAGCGCCCGGTGCCTTGTACGGCAGCGCTCGGTGCCGCACGATTCGGCGCCTCCCTTTGCCTTGACAGCGCGCGGTGCCAGGTCGGGCGCTCGGCATGCGTTGCTCTATTACCTGATAAAATCAAGCAGTTGTCTATCTCTTCCAATGGTGACAAAGCTGATAGTTGACATAAGCTAATATCTGCTATAATCGTTCACGCATTGACAAGAGCGAGGGGAGGGCGCGTCCTTCGGGGCTGCGCCTTCCCCTCGCCTTGAGAGCGACACCAAGGAACAAGGGAGGCAACACATGACCAACCAGAGGACGATGACGCGCCGCGCCTTCGTCAAGGTTGCGAGCGCTGCGGCGGCCATGGCGGGGATGACGGCGCTTGCGGGCTGCGCGGGCGGCGGCGCGAGCAGCGCGGGCTCGGCGGCGGGCAGCGCGGACGCGGAGGCGCCGAAGCTCGACAACACCATCAACCCCGAGGTCGAGGAGCTCAAGGCCGTCCTTCTGGGCAAGGACTCCAAGATCGCGGCCATCATCGTGGCGCTCAACAAGGGCTACTACGACGAGGAGAAGCTCACGCTGTCCACGCAGGTGGTCTCCGGCGGCTTCCCCGAGGCCATGCCGGCGCTCTCGAACGGCTCGGTTGACGTGCTCCCCTTCGGCTCCATCCCCACCTGCACCTACGTGGGCCAGGGCGACGACCTCGTGATCTTCGGCGGCACGGTGGCCAACGGCTCCGAGTGCGTCACCCTCATCGAGAACAAGGACAAATACGCCAAGCCCGAGGACTTCAAGGGCAAGAGGATCGGCTGCTTCCGCATGGAGACCGGCCACATGGTCACCAAGAGCTGGCTGCGCCAGAACGGCATCGAGGACGGCAAGGACGTGGAGTTCATCCTGCTCGAGAGCGCGGCCGCCGAGGTGGCCGCCGTCGAGAACGGCGAGCTTGACATGTGCTTCGTGAACAGCGGCTACGGCTACGTGGCCACGCAGGGCGGCAAGTGCGCCGTGGCGTTCCGCCCCAACGAGCTCATCGGCAAGGACTTTCCCTGCTGCCGCCAGTCCACCAACCGCAAGGCGTTCGAGGAGAAGCGCTCGGCGCTCATCAAGTTCGAGATCGCCAACTTGCGCGCCATGTACGACATCGCCAACGACCACGAGGGCACCATCGCCATCATCACTGAGTACTCCGGCCAGCCTGAGGAGTACGTGGAGAGCATCACGTACGGCAAGGGCGACTACGTGGCGGCCATGACGTTCGAGATGGATCCCTACACCGACGACGTGAAGGCGTTCTACGGCGACATGGTGGACAACGGCGACATCGAGGACGCCGACAAGGACCTCATCGACGCTCACCTCGACTCCACCATCTACAAGGCGGCGCTCGACGTGCTGATCGAGCGCGGCGAGAACAAGGAGTTCTACGAGGAGCTCCTCAAGGTCTACGAGGCCCACAACACCATGGGCGCGTAGCCCCTGCCATGCAAGCATGCGCGCCCGCCCTCCCGCGGGCGCGCTCTTCTTTGTCGAGGACCTCCATGCCATCCATCGTTTTCAAGGACGTCACGTACTCCTACGTCAACAACGGCGAGTCCTTCCCGGCGCTCGAGGACGTCAACCTCGAGATCGGGGAGGGCGAGTTTCTGTGCCTGGTGGGGCACTCGGGGTGCGGCAAGTCGACCATGCTGAGCCTGATCGCGGGCTTGGCTCGCCCCACGCGCGGCAAGGTGCTCGTCGGCGGCGAGCCCGTCGTCGGCCCCGGCCCCGACCGCTCCATCGTGTTCCAGAGCTACTCGCTGTTCCCGTGGCAGACCGCGCTGCGCAACGTCACGTTCGCCATCCGCAAGACCGATCGGAAGGCGACGAAGGAGCAGGCCCGCGCCCGGGCGCTCGAGCTGCTCGAGCAGGTGGGCGTCGGCGAGGCGGCGGACCGCTACCCGTTCCAGCTCTCGGGCGGCATGCGCCAGCGCGTCGCCATCGCGCGCGCCCTGGCGGTCGACGCGCCCACGATGCTGCTCGACGAGCCGTTCGGCGCGCTCGACCCCATGATCCGCCGCAAGCTGCAGCTGCTCCTGCTCGACCTGTGGAAGGGGGCGTGCTGCAAGACGGCGGTGTTCGTCACGCACGACATCGACGAGGCGCTCATCTTGGCTGACCGCATCGTGTTCATGGAGCCGCGCCACGTGGTGCGCAGCTTCGAGCTGCCGCGCGACCGCTCGCGCGACCCCGAGGCGCTCGTCTCTGACCCGGTCGTGCGCGCGGTGAAGGACGAGGTGCTCGCGCTCTTCGAGGCGACGGCGACGGGAGGGGAGGACGCATGAGGACGCGGAGGCAGAAGGCGGCGGCCGGCGCGGGCGCCGCGGCTGCCGTGACGGCTGGGGCTGGCGCGGGGGCTGTGGGCGCCCAGGCGCTCGCGCCCGCGGGGGAGGCCGCGTCGCGCAAGTTCGTCACGGCGTCGTTTCTGGCGGCCACCGTCATGTTCGCGGCGCTCCTGGCGGCCATCGCCGTCCCCGGCAAGGTGACGCCGCGCACGAGCGTGCCGTTCTACGTGGCCGCGGCGCTCATGGAGGCGCTGTTTCTGTGGCGCTACGTGGCGGGCGGCAAGAAGCGCTCAACCTGCCACATCGCCATCGTGGTGTGGGTGCTGCTCATCGTGTGGGAGGTGGCGTCGACCGACCTCAAGCTCACGCACCCGGTGCTCATCCCCATCCCCGAGAACGTGTTCGCGGTGTTCCCGAAGCTCTACGACGAGCTTCTGCTCAACGTGGCGTCGTCGATGGCGCTCCTGGCCCAGGGCTTCATCACAGCGCTCGTGGCGGGCTACCTCATCGGGCTGTTCGTGGGCTGGGTGCCGCAGCTGCGCGAGGCGGTGTACCCCATCGCGCACGTGCTCGCGCCCGTGCCGGCCATCGTGTTCGCGCCGTATCTGGTGATGCTCCTGCCGTCGTTCAAGATGGCGGCCATCGCCGTCATCTTCCTGGGGATCTTCTGGCCCACGCTGCTCAGCACCATCCTGCGCGTTGAGTCGATGGACCACCGCATCGTGGAGTCGGCGCGCATGCTGGGGCTTTCGACCCCCGAGATGATCTTCCAGGTGCTGCTGCCCTTCATGTACCCCGCCATCGCCCAGGGCTTGAAGACGCAGCTGCCCTCGGCCATGCTCATGCTCGTGATGGCGGAGATGTACGGCGCCACGAGCGGCCTGGGGTACTTCGTCATCAACTACACGAACTACGCGAACTACACCAACGTGGTGGCGGGCATCATCATGGTGGGCGTCGTGGTGACGGTGCTCGACGGCCTGGTGAGCCTGCTCGTGCGCAAGACGGTGAAGTGGAGCGAGTAAGCCGCAGGCGCGGTATCAAAGCGCGTGCTTCTCGCGCCTTTGCAGACTACCCATATGAGCTGGTGTTTCTTTGAACAGCGCCAGATCAGAGGCGGGGCGAGAAACACGCGTTCTGATACCGTCGGCGCGCGAGGCCGTGCGAGATTGCGCGCAAAGCCATGCGCGATTGCGCGCAAAACGTGCGAAGATAAGCGCAAGCAAGAGAGGAGAGACGCAATGTCAGCTGGATTGGCCGTGTGCCTGGTGTGCGGGGAGCCGCTCGACTACTTCGAGGAGGCCCAGGAGGCGACGTGCCACCTCTGCGGGAAGAAGGAGACGGGGCACTCCATCTGCACCGCGGGGCACTACGTGTGCGACGCGTGCCACCGCGCGGGCGGCGTGGCGTGGATCATGGGCTATTGCACGACATGCGCGTCGAAGAACCCGGTGGAGATCGCGCAGGCGCTCATGGCCGACAAGGCGGTGTTTCCGAACGGGCCCGAGCACCACACGCTCGTGGGCGCGGCGCTCATGACGGCGTACGCGAACGCCGGCGGCGACGTCGACCTCGAGAAGGGGCTCGCCGAGCTGAGGAAGCGCTCGCTGCAGGTGCCGGGCGGCACGTGCGGCTTCTGGGGCACGTGCGGAGCCGCCACGAGCGCGGGGCAGTTCTACTCCATCGTGGCGGGCTCGACGCCCATGACGCGCGACCCGTGGGCGCGCACTCAGCGCCTGACCTCGCTCATCCTGGGGCGCCTGGCCGACCTGGGCGGCCCGCGCTGCTGCAAGCGCACGGGGTTCTCCGCCATCGAGGTGACCGCGGCGTACGTGGGCGAGACGCTCGGCGTGCAGATGGAGATGCCTGAGCGCATCATGTGCGCGCACTACCCGCGCAACAAGGAATGCCTGCGCACCGCGTGCCCCTACTTCCCCGGCTCCTTCCCCTCCTGAGCCTTCCGTTAGTGCTAAAATCATACGGCTTATGCAATGAACCGTACGAGGCGCGCGATGTCATCGGTCGCGGGGCCGCATGTGGGTGCGCGGGCGTCATTGGCCGGCGCGCTCGGAAGGAGCACAACTCATGTCCAAGGGAACCTACTCGTTCACCACCCCCATCTACTACGTCAACGCCGCGCCGCACCTCGGCACGGCCTACACCACCGTCGCCGCCGACACCGTGGCGCGCTACCAGCGCATGAATGGCTACGACGTGTCGTTCGTGACGGGCATGGACGAGCACGGCCAGAAGGTGGCCGACACCGCCGCCGCGAAGGGCATGACGCCGCAGGAGTGGTGCGACTCCATGGAGCCCGCCTTCCGCGAGGCGTGGGACCTGCTCGACATCACCTACACTGACTTCGTGCGCACCACCGAGCCGCGCCACGCGCGCACCGTGCAGAAGTTCTGGCAGGACCTCTACGACCGCGGCTACCTGTACAAGGGCAGCTACGAGGGCTGGTACTGCGTGCACGAGGAGACCTACTACGCCGAGAGCGACCTCGAGAAGAACGAGGAGGGGCAGTTCGTGTGCCCCGACTGCAAGCGCCCCGTGCAGCTGATGGCCTCGGGCGAGGAGAACTGGTTCTTCAAGCTGTCCGACTTCCAGGAGCCGCTCCTCGCGTTCTACGAGGAGCACCCCGAGTTCGTCCGCCCCGAGACGCGTCGCAACGAGATCGTGTCGTTCGTGAGCGCGGGCCTGAAGGACCTCTCCATCTCGCGCTCGACGTTCGACTGGGGCGTGCCGCTGCCGTTCGACGAGGGGCACGTGGCCTACGTGTGGGCTGACGCGCTGCTCGCGTACCTCACGGGCATCGGCTACGGCGACGAGGCCGAGCGCGCGGGCGAGTTCGAGCGCTCCTGGCCCATGCGCTACCACTTCGTGGGCAAGGACATCACGCGCTTCCACTGCGTGATCTGGCCGGCCATGCTCATGGCCGCGGGCCTGCCCGTCACGCGCACGGTGTTCGGCCACGGTTTCCTGCTCACCAAGGGCGAGAAGATGTCGAAGTCGAAGGGCAACGGGCTTCTGCCCGCCGACCTGGTGAAGATCTTCGGCGTGGACGCGTACCGCTACTACTTCATGAGCGACGTGCAGTTCGGGCACGACGGCAACATCTCCATGGAGCGTATGGTGCAGGTGTACAACGCCGATCTGGCGAACACGTGGGGCAACCTCGTGAGCCGCGTGACCAACATGACCAAGAAGTACTTCGGCGCGCAGGTGCCGCGCGTGCCCGAGGGGCTCGCGGGCGCCGAGAACCCGCTGGCCGAGGTGGCGTCGGGCCTGTACGCGGCCTATGACGCGGCCATGGCCGAGGTCGACTTCACCGCGGCCGCCGCGGCGGTGCAGAAGCTCGCCGAGCGCGCGAACCGCTACATCGAGGAGACGGAGCCCTTCAAGCTGGCGAAGGACCCCGAGCGGGCCGACGACCTGGCCTTCGTGATGTACAACCTGCTCGAGGCCATCCGCATCACGGCGCTGTACATGGCGCCGTTCGCGCCGAACACCTCCGCCGAGGTGTTTCGCCGCCTGTCGCTCGGCGACATCACGGCCGTGACCGACATCGAGGCCGCGACCGCGTGGGGGCAGCTGCCCGCCGGCAACGCGGTGGAGGTCGGCGACGCGCTGTTCCCGCGCCTCGACGTGGACGCCATCGACCTGGGCGTGGAGTAGGCGCGCCTTGCGGCGACGCGGCACGTGGCGCGCGAGAGGAGAGGAAGGCTGCCGATGAGCGACGAAGAGCTGCTTGCGGGCGAGGAGCCCCTGTCCGCGGACGACCTGTTCCGCGTGAGGAAGAAGAACGGCGAGTGGAAGGCCGTGGAGACCCCGAAGTTCGGCGTGACGGTTGCCGACGCGCACACGCACCTGCAGTACCTGGCTGACCCGGTGCTCGCCCTCGCGCGCGCGGGGCTTGCCGGCGTGAGCTTCATCTGCACGGTGCTCGACGTGTTTGAGGACGACGAGGAGGTGCTCGACCGCCTGAGGCCGTGGACGCACCAGGCCGCCGTCAGCATGCAGCGCACGGTGCCGTGCTGCTGCGGGGCGCCCCGCCCGCGCGTGCCGCAGGTGAGGGCTGCGGTCGGCTGCCATCCGCACAACGCCGCGCGCTACGACGCCGCGCTCGAGGAGAAGCTGCGCACGTGGCTGCGCAAGCCTGACGTGGTGGCGCTCGGCGAGATCGGGCTGGACTACCACTACGACTTCTCGCCGGCGGCCGACCAGAAGCGCGCCTTCCGCGCGCAGCTGCGCCTGGCGAAGGAGGCGGGCCTGCCCGTGGTGCTGCACGTGCGCGAGGCGCTCGCCGACGCGTGGGAGATCGTGCAGGACGAGGGGCTTCCCGAGGCGGGGGTCCTGCTGCACTGCTTCACGGACACGTGGGAGGCGCTCGGGCCGTGGGTCGAGGCGGGCTGCTCGGTGTCGTTCGGCGGCGCGATCACGTTCGGCGACGCCGACGCGATCCGCGACGCGGCGGCGCGCGTGCCGGTCGGCCAGCTGCTGCTGGAGACCGACGCGCCCTACATGGCGCCGAAGCCCCTGCGCGGGCAGAAGTGCGAGCCGGCGCAGATGGTGTTCACGGCCGAGCGCCTGTGCGAGGTGCGCGGCGCGGATGACGAGGACGCACGGCGCGAGCTTCTGCTCGCGACGCAGAGAAACGCGCTGGCGCTGCTCGACCGCAAGCCGACGGCCTGGCAGGCGGGCGAGCCGCGCTAGGCGGCCGGCGAGCCAGCTGGGGGCCGCGGGCGCGGGCGGCTGCGGGCGGCGAAGGGGCCGCGAGGCAGCCAATGGCGTGGGGCGATGGAGAGCCGCGAGGCGGCGGCGCGACGAGGAGAGGACGAGCATGCATCGAGTCATAGTGGTGGGGTCGCCGCGCGCGAACGGGCGCAGCGCGAGCTTGGCCGACGAGCTGTTCAACGCGTGCATCGACGAGTGCCCGGAGGACGGCGTGTCCATCGTGTCGGTGGCGAGCATCGAAGTGGGGCCGTGCCGCGGGTGCGACGCGTGCCGCGCAGCCACGGAGGCGCCCGACAAGCTGCCCGAGAGCGACGACAACCTGGCCGTGGGGCCTGCGGTGGCGGCGAGCGACGCGCTCGTGCACCGCTGCGTGATCCACGACGACATGACCGAGGTGCGCAAGCACCTCGACGCGGCCGACGAGCTCATCGTGGTGTCGCCGGTGTACTTCGCGGGCGCCCCGGCCCAGCTCAAGTGCCTGCTCGACCGCCTGCAGCCGTACTACTGGTCAGACGTGCGCGCGCAGCCCAAGCGCCCGATGGTCCTGCACGTGGTGGGCGAGGGCGGCGACCCGCACGGCTTCGAGCCGCTCATCGGGTGCGTGCGCTCGGCGTTCGCCTGCGCGGGCTTCGAGCTCGAGCTCGTGCTCGACTGGGTGGGGAAGATCGACGCGGACGGCGAGATCACGGCCGAGGCCGAGGAGTACCCCCTCCCGCCCGTGGGAGGCTTCGCCGCCCTTGACTGGGGTGACGAGTTCGAGGTGGTGGAGGCTGGGGACGGCGCGGATGACGAGGCGCCGGGCTTTGAGCCTGCGCGCGAAGCCGCCGCGTGCGCGAACGGCGGCGGCGAAGCTCGCCAAGCCGAAGCGCCCGCGCGACGCGCATCCTCCGGCTCCCGCGCGCGCCTCTCGCTCGCCGACGCGCAGCCCCAGCAGCCCCCGTCGTCCAAGCCGCGCAAGCAGGGATCCTCCCCGCAGGGCGGCAAGCCCCGGGGCGGCTCCCCGCAGGGCGGCAGGAGCAGGAAGCGCAAGGGAGGCGCGCGCCGTGGGTAGCGCCGAGCGGCTGTCGCCGCTGGCCAGCGTGGCGGCCACGCGCGCGGTGCTCGAGCGTCACGGGCTCGCCACCAAGCACGCGCTCGGCCAGAACTTCCTCGTCAACGACGACGTCCTGCGCAAGATCGTCGCGCTCGCCGAGCTGGACGCCGGCGACGACGTGCTCGAGGTGGGGCCGGGCATCGGCACGCTCACCGTCGCGCTGCTGAAGCGCGCGCGGCGCGTGGTGTCGGTCGAGCGCGACCCCGACCTCCCCGCCGTGCTCGCGGAGACCCTCGCGGCATGGCCTGACCGCTTCGCGCTCATCAGCAAGGACGCCCTCGACCTGACGAAGGGGGACGTCAAGTCCGCCCTCGCGCGCCGCCCTGTCGAGGGCGGGGCGCGCTCCTTTCCCAACAAGCTGGTGGCGAACCTGCCCTATGCGGTGGCGGCCACGGTGGTGCTGGGCTTCTTCGAGCGCTTCGACGAGATCGAGAGCGCCACGGTGATGGTGCAGAAGGAGGTGGCCGACCGCATGGCCGCCGCGCCGGGCAGCAAGAGCTACGGCGCGTACACGGTGAAGCTCTCGATGCGCGCCGAGCCGGCGGGGCGCTTCGCGGTGAGCCCGGGCAACTTCTTTCCGCCGCCGCACGTCGACAGCGCGGTGCTGAGGCTGAACCGCCGCACGCCCGCGGGCGCCGACGGCGCGCCGCTTGCGCCTGAGGTGGTGCGGGCGACGTGCACCATGGCCGACGCGGCCTTCGCCAGCCGCCGCAAGACCATCGCGAACTCATGTAAGGCGTACTTCGCAGGCCGGGGCGAGCAGGGCCGCGCGGTTGCGGCGCACGTCGAGGACCTGCTCGAGAGCGCCGGCATCAGCCCCAAGCGCCGCGGGGAGACCCTCGACGTGCAGGAGTTCGTAGCGCTCGGCGAGGCTTACCTGACCCTGAGGACGAGGTAGCGGTTGAGGGGCACGTCCCTCCCGTCCGCCGAGAAGCGCGCGACCTCGCGGGCGCGCGGCTCGAGCGCGCGGGCGAGGGCGTCCACCTCGGCTTCGTCGAAGTGGTGGCAGTAGCGGAATACGTCCTGCTCGTCCTGCCAGCCCATGAGACAGTCTCCCTCCCCGAGCTCGCCGGGGTCGATCCCGCAGGCGGCGCATCCGCGCGCGGTGGCCGCCGCGGCCTTGGCGCGCAGCCTGCCGCTGCGGGCGAACTGCCAGAGCGCCACGGACACGTGACCGCCGGGGCGCACGTGGCTGGCGAGCGCCTCGAGCACGCGCATGCGCTGTCCGAAGGTCGGCACGTGGTGCATGAGGCCGAACGCCACCGCGAGGTCGCACGCGGGCGCGTCGAGGGCGCGGGCGAGGTTTCCTCCCGCATGCAGCGTGCCCATGACGTCGAGGGGCTGGAAGCGGACGCGCACGCCTTCGGGGAGCGCGTCGCGCGTGCCCTGTGCGACGAGCGGCGCGCAGTTGTCCACGGCGAACGCCTCGACGGGCCTGCCGGCGCGCAGGGCGAGGAAGCGCTCGAAGCGCAGGTTGCCGCATCCCAGGTCGAGCACGCGCAGGGTCGGCTCTGGCGCGGTCGCGGCCACGTGGGCGCCTGCGGATGTGTTTGCTCGCCCGCTCGCCCACGCCCTCTCACCTGCGCCTTTGCGCTCGCCTGCCCGTCCGCGCTCATCCGCGTCTTCCGCGTTCCCCGTGATTCCGCACGCTTCGAGCACGCGCTCCCAGCCCTCCCAGGCGCGTGAGCGCGTCTCGGAGAACGACGCGCTCACGCGCCGGTAGAAGTCGCTGGTGAGGTCGCTGAGCCTCTGTGCGGTGATGGGATCCATGGGCGGCATTGTAATACGTAATGGCCCTCGAAGGCGAGGGCGGGGCTGTGCTATGATGCTCGAACGATGCTTCGCCGCTTCCGGGCAGCTTCCGAAAGGAGGCTGCTTATGGACGTGCAGACAGTTATTGCGCTGTGCGCGATCTTCGCGGTTGTCATTAGTCTCATCGACCTGCTGCGTTAGAGGTTGATGTCAGGCAACGTGCTGAAGGAGGTGACGAACGGCTGAGTGTCTTGGAGAAGAAGCCCCGCTAATGCTTGCAGGCTCGCGGGGCTTAATCACAAAGAACGAAGCTGCCCGGATCGGCGGGGCATCGTTCACCGAGCATTCTAGCATGCCGATATGCCGTTGCCAAGGAGCAGGAGGAAGCCGGGTCGCGTGGAAGTGGCGCTCTTGGAGATAATCGCAGCCGTCAAGGCAGGAGGGTGCCAGGGCCTTGACGGGGACGGCAGGCCGCTTGACGCGGCGTGGCTCGACAAGCTCGTGCGGCGGCGCAACCGCGCCATGCACGACGGCGCGCGGAGCGTGGCGAAGAAGCGGCTTCTGCCGTACTACCTGCGGTGCAAGGCCGAGGACCCGGCGCGTTGGGAGAGCTGGGGCGTCGACGCGGCGTGCGAGGAGCAGCTCGTGCGCCTCCTGAAGGCCAAGCCGCGGCGCACCGCGTCGGGCGTGGCCACCATCACGGTGATCACCAAGCCGCATCCCTGCTCGAGCGACTGCCTCTACTGCCCGAACGATGTGCGCATGCCGAAGAGCTACCTCGCCGACGAGCCCGCCTGCCAGCGCGCCGAGCGCAACTACTTCGACCCGTACCTGCAGGTGACCTCGCGCCTGCGCGCGCTCACCGACATGGGGCACGTGACCGACAAGGTAGAGCTCATCGTGCTCGGCGGCACGTGGAGCGACTACCCGCAGGACTACCAGATATGGTTCGTGACGGAGCTCTTCCGCGCGCTCAACGACGCAGGCGGGCAGGCGGGCTTCTCGCATGGGGCGCTTCGCGAAGAGGGCGTAGCGGGCGTCGTCGCGCGCCATGACAGCGCCGCCCGCCACGCCGCCGCCACCTGCCACGACGTCGCCGCCCGCCACGACGCTGCGGCCCGCGCGTCCTTCTACGCGTCCTGCGGCCTCGCCTGCGACGCCGACGAGCTCGCGCGCCTCACGCGCGCTGAGCAAAAGCGCGTCACCGCGGGCGAGCGCACGTACAACCAGGCCGTTCGCGCGCTCTACGCCCAGGATGCCTGGGAGCGTGCCGCATGCGTCCAACGCGCCTCGTTCGCTGAGCTCGAGCGCGAGCACGCGCGCAACGAGGGCGCCGCGCACCGCGTGGTGGGCCTCGTGATCGAGACGCGCCCCGACCTCGTCACGCCCGAGAGCCTCACCGTCATGCGCCGCCTGGGGTGCACGAAGGTGCAGATGGGCATCCAGAGCCTCGACGAGTCCGTCCTGCGGGCGAACCGGCGCAACGTGACGCCCGCGCGCATCGCGCAGGCGTTCTCGCTGCTGCGCCTGTTCGGCTTCAAGATTCACGTGCACTTCATGGTGAACCTCCTCGGCGCCTCGCCCGCCGGCGACGCGGCCGACTACCGCCGGCTCGTCACCGACGGGCGCTTTCTCCCCGACGAGGTGAAGCTCTACCCGTGCTGTCTGGTGGAGAGCGCGCAGCTGACGGAGCGCTACGCGGCGGGCGAGTGGGCGCCCTACCCCGAGGACGTGCTGGTGGGCGTGCTCGTGGAGGACGTGCTCGCCACGCCCGCCTACACGCGCATCTCGCGCATGATCCGCGACATCTCCTCGGGCGACATCGTGGCGGGCAACAAGAAGACCAACCTGCGCCAGCTGGTGGAGGCGCGCGTGGAGGAGCGCTCGCGCGCGGAAGGCCGCGCCGTGCGCGAGATCCGCCAGCGCGAGATAGCGACGGGCGAGGTCAAGCTCGACGCGCTGCGCCTCGACTGCGTGGCGTACGCCACGTCGGTGGCGCAGGAGCGCTTCCTGCAGTGGGTGACGCCCGAGGGCAGGATCGCGGGGTTCCTGCGCCTGTCGCTCCCGCGCCTCGACGCCCCGTGCCTCACGCCAGAAGAGCGCGCGCAGCTTCCCGTGCATGCGGGCGAGGCCATGATCCGCGAGGTCCACGTGTACGGGCGCGTGGCGCGGCTGCACGCGGCGGGCGAGGGCGCGCAGCACGCGGGGCTCGGGCGCCGCCTGGTGGAGGAGGCGTGCGCACAGGCTCGGGCGGCGGGGTACGTCGCCGTGAACGTCATCAGCTCGGTGGGCACGCGCAACTACTACCGGGCCCTAGGTTTCTCAGATTGCGGTCTTTACCAACGAAGGCCGCTTGCGTAGAATACGGTAATCTCGTCGAAAAGGCGCCGCGGCATCTCGTCGCCGCCGGCCATCCCGTTCCCGCCCCGCCGTTTCCCCACACTCCAGGAGATGCGAACATGAGCATGCAGCAGGCAGACCCCAAGCACGTCGAGCAGACCTACCGCCACATCGCCCTCAAGGTGCCTGACGTCATGCGCACCTGCCCCGGCTTCGAGATCGCGGGGCACCACATCCGCTCGCTCGTGTTCTCCACCGACGTGGCCGTGATCTGCCACTGCGACGCCGACGCGGTGCTGGCGGTCTACCCGTTCCCCAGCCATCCCATCGTGAACAACGCGCTCATCATGGCGTCGGAGCGCCCGGTGTTCGTGGGCGTCGGCGGCGGCGTGACCACGGGCGAGCGCTCGGTCGACCTGGCGTCGCACGCCGAGATGCAGGGCGTGTCGGCGGTGGTGCTCAACGTGACGGCGTCAGCCGACACGGTGCGCGCGGTGGCGGCGCACGTCGACGTGCCGGTGGTGACCACGGTGTGCGGCTTCGACGAGGTGACGCGCGCGATCATCGAGACGAGCGCGTCGATCGTGAACGTGGCGGCGGGACGCGACACGGCGCGCGTGGTGGCGGCGGTGCGCGCCGCGTACCCCGACATGCCCATCATGGCGAGCGGCGGGCCCACCGAGCAGACGGCTGCGGCGACCATCGCCGCCGGAGCCGACGCGCTCACGTGGACCCCGCCGAGCATCCAGGACCTCGAGCATGAGCTGATGAGCCGCACGCGCGAAAAGGCCCGCGCCTAGCGCGGGCTCAAGGGGCCTTCGGGGAAGGGCCGGCATTCGGGAGGGCGGCGCCTGCGGGGGAGGGCTGGGCCGGCCGGCGCCTCGCGCCCCAGCAGCGCCCCGCGTCCCGGCGCCCCGCGTCCTGGCGCCCTGCGCCCTACAGCGCGGCCTTGATGCCGGCCAGGAGCTCGGCGTACTCCTCGCAGGAGGGGATGTCGGGGTTCTCGGCGCGGATGGACTCGGTGCTCTTGAACAGCCAGCCGGCCTTCGACGCGCGGATCATGCCCAGGTCGTTGTGCGAGTCGCCCGCGGCTATGGTGGTCAGGCCCGCGTCGTGCAGGGCGTTCACCGTGGTGAGCTTGGTCTGCGGGCAGCGCATCTTGTAGCCGGTGATGCGGCCGTCCTCGCCGACCAGGAGCTCGTTGCAGAAGATGGTGGGCCAGCCGAGCTTCTCCATGAGGGGCTTGGCGAACTGCGAGAACGTGTCGGAGACGATGATCACCTGCGCGAGCGGGCGCAGCTCGTCGAGGAACTCGCGCGCGCCGGGCATGGGGTCGATGCCCGCGATGACCTCCTGGATCTCGCGCAGGCCCAGCCCGTGCTCCTCCAAGACGCCCAGGCGGAACTCCATGAGCTTGTCGTAGTCGGGCTCGTCGCGCGTGGTGCGCTTGAGCTCGGGGATGCCGGTCGCCTCGGAGAACGCGATCCAGATCTCCGGTACGAGAACGCCTTCGAGGTCGAGGCACACAACATTCATGGGAAAACTCCTTTTCGGATCATCGTCTGTTATCGGGTCGATTATGCGTGAAAAACGTTTCAAGTGCGTGACGCAAGCGGAAAAGGCCAAACCCGGGCGGTAGGCGGGGAAGAGGGACGGGGCGGGGAAGAGGGACGGGGCGGGAAGGGGAGAGGCGGGGCCTGGCGGGGATGGGCTTGGCGAGGGGAGGGGCGGGGTGGGGAAGGGGAGAGGAGAGGCGGGCATCCTCTGCAACCTCTCCGCCGCCACGCTGGGCAACGTCGTGGGCGGCTTCGTCTTCGTGGGGCTCGCGTACTGGTTCGTGTACCATGTGAAGTCCGAGAAGTAGGAAGGGGCAGGAAGGTTCCATGGACGTCATTGACCGACATGCGGAAGGCGAGGTCGTCACGCCGTACGTGGCGCGCCGCGTGAGCGCGGACGGCGCCGAGGCGTCCGAGGACGTAACGGTGCTCGTCGAGCACAGCATGGACGTGTATGTGAACGAGATCCTGACCATGCGCATCGTGTGCACGCCCGACCACCTGGTCGACCTGGTGGTCGGGCGGCTCTTCTCCGAGGGGGTCATCGCGGGGGTTGGCGACGTGGAGTCGGTCTACCTGTGCGAGCACGGGACGCGGGCGCGCGTGATCCTGCGCGAGCGCGCGGCCGACTTCTCCAAGACCGGCGTCGACGTGGTGCCCAGCTGCTGCACGGGCAACCGGTCCTTCAACCGCTACTTCGACGCCGACGAGGCGCCGGCGAAGGTGACGCCCATCGCGTGGGAGCGCGCGTGGGTGTTCGCGGCGGCGCGCGCGTTCGCGCAGGACTCGCCGCTGCACCGGCGCACGTTCGGCACGCACAGCTGCTATCTGCTGGTCGACGGCGACGTCGTGTGCTGCCGCGAGGACCTGGGGCGCCACAACGCGTTCGACAAGGCGCTCGGCGCCGCCCTGCGCGCGGGGGTCGACCTTCGGCAGGTGATGGTGTTCTCGAGCGGGCGCATCCCGGTCGACATGGTGATGAAGGCCATCCGCGCGGGCGTGCCGGTGCTCGCCACGAAGGCCGTGCCCACCGACGCCACCATCGAGCTCGCGCGCGCGTACGACCTCACGCTCATCTGCTCGGCGCGCCCTGACAGCATGCGCGTGTGCCACGACCCGCTGGGGGAGCGGCGCGCAGGTGAGGGGCTCGTGGACGCTGCGGCTGCGGGACGGCCCGCGGATGCGGGCGCTGCGGGGCTCGCAAGCTCGCAAGCCCTCGAACGCGAAGGCGCGTGATGCGCGCGGCCGTTCGCGCGGCCTCCCTCTGCTTCCTGCCCGCTGGGCCGAACGCGCGCGTTTATGCGCCATGCGCGCCGTTCGCAGGGCGCGGGCGCGCGCTCGGCGGCCGATTGTAGGAAAATGCCCACAGGTTTGCTTCGCTTTAGCCGAATAAACCTATTGAATTACTAGACTTTAAGGGTCATACTGACTCGCGAGGAGGGAAGGCGTTCGCCAACGTGCGGGCCGCGGCAGACGGCGCCGGTGAGGCGCAGGCGCGGCGCAGGGTGGCGAGGGCCTTCTCGTCAGGCAAGAAGAGAGGATGGGGAAATGTCGGAAGCGGTTTTGCCGGCGGTTGTGACGCTGGTGATCTTCGTGGCCCTGCTTCTGGGGCTCAAGTTCCTGAACATGAAGGGGAAGTCGTTCACGTTCCGCGTGTTCACGGCGCTCGGCGCGGGCATCGTGCTCGGCATCGGGATGCAGATGGTGCTCGGGCGCGGCACCGAGGCGGCCAAGATCGCGCTTGACTGGATGGCCATCGTGGGCACGGGCTACGTGTCGCTCCTGAAGATGCTCGTGATGCCGCTCGTGTTCGTGTCCATCGTGGGCGCGTTCACGCGCTCGGGCGTCACCAACCAGTTCGGCAAGATCAGCGGCATCGTGCTCGCGGTGCTGATGGTGACGGTCGCCATCGCGGGACTCATCGGCTGGGGCTCGGTGGTGGCCTTCGACCTGGCGGGCGCGAGCTTCACGCAGGCGGCCGACGCGGGCAAGATGGCCACGCTCGAGGCGGGCGCGGCCAAGACCGAGGCGCTCACCATCCCGCAGGAGATCCTGTCGTTCATCCCCACCAACTTCTTCGCCGACCTGGCCGGCACGCGTGACACCTCCACCATCGCGGTGGTCATCTTCGCGGCCTTCCTCGGCGTGGCCTACCTCAAGCTGCGCGGGCTCGACACCGAGGACTCCAACCGCCAGGCTGACTTCTTCGCCAACTTCATCGACGCGCTCTACGGCATCGTCATGCGCGTGGTGCGCATCGTGATCGGCCTCACGCCCTACGGCGTGCTCGCCCTCATCGCGAAGGTGCTGGCCACGAGCGACTACGTGGCGATCCTCGATTTGTCGAAGTTCGTGATCGCCTCCTACGTGGCGCTGCTTCTGGTGCTCGTGGTGCACTCGCTCGTGCTTCTGGGCAACCGCGTGAACCCGCTCACGTACTTCCGCAAGGTGGCGGGCGTGCTCGGCTTCGCGTTCGTGTCGCGCACGAGCGCGGGCGCGCTGCCGCTCAACATCGAGACCCAGCAGCGCGCGCTCGGCGTTGACGCGGCGAGCGCCAACCTGTCCGGCTCGTTCGGCCTGTCCATCGGCCAGAACGGCTGCGCGGGCATCTATCCGGCCATGCTCGCCACCATCATCGCGCCGACGGTGGGCATCAACGTGCTGGACCCGTCGTTCGTGATCATGCTCGTGGCCGTGGTGGTCATCAGCTCGTTCGGCGTGGCGGGCGTCGGCGGCGGCGCCACGTTCGCGTCGCTCATCGTGCTCGGGACCATGGGGCTGCCCATCGAGATCTCCGCGATCCTGGCGTCGGTGGAACCCCTGATCGACATGGGCCGCACCGCCGTCAACGTGAGCGACGCCATGGTGGCCGGCGTCACCGCCTCCAACGTCACCGGCCAACTCGACCGCAAGGTGCTCGAGGACAAGACCGCTGTGGTGAGCTCCGACTTCCTCGACAACAAGAAGGCCGCGTAAGCGCAAGGACGGGGGCGGGTTTCCTTCCCATGGCTTCCTCTTTGCGGTTGAGTCTTCTCGACGCAATCGCAAACGAGGGGGAAGCGCCAGGGTCAAGCGCTCTGGCGGAGAAACCCGCCGTCCGAGTCCCTCAGACGAGCGTGTCGTCCTTGAGCAGGGCGACCATGTCGCATGCGATGATGCGCCGGCGTCCGATTTCGTAGGCGACGAGCACGAGCATGCCGATGACGGCAACGTAGATCAGCGCGATCGCCCAGGGGAACGTGGCCAGGAAGCCAGCTGGCGACTGCTTGCTCAGCATCGTCAAGGCGAGGGCGACGAGGGCTGTGGGGACGAGCGCCAGCCCCAGGGGCCGCGCCGTCGTCAAGAGCGCCTCGACGTAGAGCACCTTGCGCACGCCGCCAGGCGTCATGCCGATGGACTGGTAGCGCGCGAACTCTCGCTTCCTCTGATAAGCGAAGCCGATGGCCTGGGAGAACACGCCGGCGATTCCGATCAGGGCAAGCACTCCGCAAAACCCTCCCGTAATGGTCGCGTAGCCGTTCCAGATTAAATCGGCTTGCGCGCGCTCCTCCGCCAGGTCGACCACTTCGACGTCGGCGCCGACCGACGCTGCGCCGCAGCGCTCGAGCGCCTCGTCAAGGTCGGATGCGCCCAGGCCGTCTCCCGCGCGGAGGTAGATGCGCGCGCCGCCGTCCATCTCATCCGCCAAAGCCTCGTACCCGCATGAGGCGAGGGCGTCGGCCAGGCCCTCGAGGTCCCCGACGCTTGCTCCCTCGACGTCGAGCGTGAAGTCCCACGCCGTGCCGAACCGCTCGTAGTACGTCGCTTCCACGCTCATCTTCGAAACGGTCATGAATGACAGGAAGCTGCCGAATACCAGCAGGGAGAGCACGAGCGCGGCTGTGGTGGATCGCAGGGCGCTGCGCCGCGCGCGCATCGAGCTTCGGGCAAGCTCGCCCTCGAAGCCGAACGGCTGGCGGAGGGAGGTTGGGGGGCGGGCATCGCGGCGGCGCCGGGTCGAGGGCCCTTCCTCCTCTGTCGCGCGAATCGCCTGAAGGGGAGGGACCTTCGCCGCGGCGCGGGCGGGCATCCCCGCGGAAGCGATCACGGTGAGGACCACGAGCGTGAACGTGAGGACGGCGAGCAGGGGGTGGTAGCGAAAGGCGCTCTGGGCAGCTTGGACAATGTCCGCGCGCTCAGCCAGGCCGATGGCGCCGAGGACGAACGCCGCGCCGCAGGCGACCCCGCCGATGACGCCCAGGGCTGCTGGCGCAAGGCTCACCGCGAGCGACTCCCTCACCAGGGCCGAGCGAATCTGGCGCGAGGTTGCTCCCACGGTGGCCAGGATGCCGATCTGATGGACGCGTGAGCCCATGGAGACGGCGAACGCGTTGCTGATTATCAGCATGAGCGCGATGCAGGCGAGAACCATGACGAAGAGGTAGAACAGGCCGACGAGCATCTCGCCGGCAAGGCGGTCTTGCAGGCCGGTGCCGTTCGCGGCCGCCTGCGCGGCGGCGTCCGCCCAGAAGTTGTAGAGCACCGTTGCCAGCATGGACAGGAGCAGCGCGCTTATGGCGACGGTAGCTGCGATGATGCGGTTTGAGGCGCGAGTGCCGCGCACGAAGTCGAGCGCCAGCCTTGACGTCATGGTGATCACCGGCACCTTCGGTCGCCGACGACGCAGCCGTCCTCCAAAGTGACGATCCTGTCGGTTGCCAAGGCCACCTCGTCGTCGTGCGTCACGATGACGGTGGTCTGGTGGAATCGTCGGTTGGCCAGCTTGAGCAGGTCGACCACTTCCTCCGATGACCGGCGGTCGAGGTTCCCCGTGGGCTCGTCCGCGAGCAGCAGGAGCGGTCGGTAGATGAGGGACCGGGCGATGGCCACGCGTTGCTGCTGCCCGCCGGAAAGCTCGGCAGGCATGGCGTCGAGCAGTCCGTCGATGCCGAGCGCATGCGTGATCTCCTCGAGCAGCCCGCCTTGCGGCTGCCTGCCGTCAAGCAGCAGCGGCATGAGGATGTTCCGGCGGACGTCCACGGTGGGCACGAGGTTGAAGAACTGGTAGACCAGCCCCACCTTCCGCCGTCTGAACAGGGCTGACTGGGTTGCGTCGAAGCTGGTCACGTCGACGCCGTCGATCAGCACGGACCCCTCGGTGGGCTTGTCGATGCCGCCGAGCAGGTGAAGCAGCGTGGACTTTCCCGATCCCGAGGACCCGACGATCGCAACCAGCTCGCCGCTCTGGATCGTCAAGTCGACTCCCCTCAGAGCGAACACCTCCTGGCTGCCGCGGCGATAGGTCTTCTTCACCCCGACGCATTCTACGATAGACATGGGCTGCCCTTTCTTCTTCGAGCCTTTGTCGGGAGTGAAGAATACATGCCTTAGGTGACACGAGGGTGACAGCGGGCCTGATGGTAGATTCTGATCTCGAACAGGGCGCCCTTGCCAGCTGCGTTGCGGGCTCGGATGACGCCGTTTTGCCGCTCGATCAGCTCGCGCGCGAAGGCGAGGCCGAGCCCCGTCGAGGAGGACATGCCCGGTTTCGCATGCGAGGCGCCTCGGTAGAATCGCTCGAAGAGGTGGGGCAGATCTTCGGGTGCGAACCCCGCGCCTTCGTCAGCCACGCGCATCTCGAGGTAAAGCGGGTTGTCGCGATACGCGGCCCTGACGACGCTGCCGCGCGGGGCGTGCTCCACGCAGTTCTTCATCACGTTCATGAGCGCCTCGCAGATCCAGTGCGCGTCGGCGAGCACCTCCGCATCGCCGTTGTCCTCTACCTCGATGCGCACGCCGGCGCTGCCTGCTATCTCCTCGAGGCTGTCGGCCGCCATGCTCAAGAGCGTGAAGGCGTCTTGCGGCAGCGGGTGCATCTCCAGCGCTCCCGAGTCCATGCGAGCGAGCAGGAGCAGGTCGTCTTGCAGCTTGATGAGCCGCTTGGTCTGCGCTTCGAGCGAGTCGGCAATGCAATCGAGCTCCAGGGAGTCGAGAGCGCGGTCGGCCTCGCGCGCCGTGCCGTCTGCGCACGCGGCTTTGCCTGCGTATCGCTTGAGGCGTTGCTCGGCGAGCAGCTGGGCGGCGAGCGGCGTCTTGAGCTGATGCGCGATGTTGTGCAGGTTGTCGGCGTAGGATGCCTTCGCCTCGTCGGCTTGCGCGCGGGCATGCCTGAGCGCCGACACGGTTTTGACTATCTCGTCTTGGAGCTTGGAGAGGGCGTCTTCCCCGGTCGGCGTGAGCGCGGCGGCGCGGCCGAGGGCGGCTCGCTCGAGGTAGGAGGCCGTCTCGAGGAGCCGCTTGTCCTGGCGTCGCCGCACGCATCGGGCGGTGACGGCGGCGCCGAGCGCAGCGGCGAGCGCCGCGCATCCGATGCAGAGCAAGGCGATGGCTGTCGGCGAGGCGAAGGCGCCCCCGGTCATCGTGGCTCCTCCATGCGGTAGCCAAAGCTCCGCACGGTCTTGATGCCGTGCTCGTCGCCGAGCTTCGCACGCAGCCTCTTGACGAGCGCAGTCAGCGCGTTGTCGCTCAAGTGCGCGCCGTCTGCGCCCCAGAGGGCGCATTTGAGGTGCTCGCGCGTGACGATGCTGCCCTTCTTCCGCATCAGCAGCGTCATGAGGCGAAACTCAAGCGATGTGAGGTCGATGGGCGAGTCGCCGATGAACGCCGAGCCTGACGCTGCGTCCAGCAGGAAGGGGCCGCATTCCAGGCGCTGCGCAGGGTTCGCGCGCCGCAGCAGAGCGCGGATGCGCGATTCCAGCACGTTTATGTCGAAGGGCTTGGTCACGTAGTCGTCGGCGCCCGCCTCGAGCCCGGCGACGATATCAGCGGGATCATCGCGCACGGTGAGCATGACGATGGGCAGCTGCGCGCTTCTGCGGCGCGCCCAGCGGCAGATCGACGCGCCGTCGTCGTCAGGGAGGGACCAGTCGATGACGAGCGCGTCGGGCAGCCGCTTCGCCAAGGCGTTGCGCGCTGACAGCCCGTCGGGAAACGTGAGGACGCGAAGCCCCGCCTCCTCAAGCGCGGCGCTGACGAGGGCGGCCATGTCCTCGTCATCCTCGATGTACCACAAGGTGCCTTCCATGCTCGTCCTCACTGACGTTGGCTTGAGCTAGCTGCCATTATAGCGGCGAGCGCGGGGAGCTGCGAGACCACCACGCCGGCGAGGATGGTCGCCACGCCGGCGGCCTGCAGCGCGTCAACGCCCTCGCCGACGACCAGAAACGTCAGGATGATGGAGCAGGGCAGCTCGGCTGACGCCAGGATGGTGGAGATGCCGCAGGGCAGCTGCGGCGTGCCCAGCCCGAACAGGATCACGGGCAGAAACAGCGCGAAGAGGCCCTGCACCAGGCCGTAGGGCGCGATCACCGCCACGGTGCCGCCCGGTATGAACGTCGGGCACACGGCGTTCGCCAGAAGCGCCGCGCCCGCGCACACGATGAGCCCGCGCTGGACGGGCGGCATCTCGGTCTCGACGCGGCTCGAGAAGAACATGAACAGCGCGCAGCTCACGGCCGAGACGAGGCCGCACGCCACGCCGACGGGGTGGTAGCCGACTTCAAGCTCGGACGAGAGCAGCCCGCTCGCCAGGAGCGTGCCTGCGACCACCAGCGCCGCGGCGGCCAGCTCGGCAGCGCGCGGCGGCGTGCGCGTGACCAGCATCTGGATGACGAGGCCGATCCAGGTGAACTGGAACAGAAGCGTGATGGCCGCCGCCACCGGCAGGTACGCGAGCGATATCGAGTAGAAGATGCAGGTGCAGCACGTGGTCATGCCCGTGCCGACCAGCTTGAGCGCGCCGGACGCGCTCACGGGCGCGAGCCTTCTCCCGCGCGCGAGCTGCACGGCGAGCAGCGCCGCGAACAGGAGCGCTCCGAAGGTGGCCTGCCCGGCGGTGGTCTGCTGCCAGGTGAAGCCGGCGGCGTACTCGACGCGTATGACGGGCGCCATCGCGCCGTAGCACGCGCCGCCTGCGAACACGAGCAGCGCGCTGGCGAGCGGACTCGGCCTCATGCGCGGCGCGCCTCCTCAAACCGGCGCATGACCTCGCGCACGGCCCACACCACCGAGATGCCCACGGCGATGCCAAGCGCGAACTGCAGCGTGAGCAGGGCGAAGTCGGAGAATGCCGCCCAGTCGGCGCGCACGGCGGCGTTCATGGCGTAGAACAGCCCGCGTCCGGGGACGAGCGGGATCACGGCGATGATGAAGAACAGGGCGCCCGGTGCGCGGTAGTGGCGCGCGAGCAGCTCGGCGTAGACGGCCGAGAACGCCGACGCGATGAGGCAGGGGAAGAAGATCCCCTCGATGACCTGGCCGCATGCGAGGTAGATTCCCCAGCTGAGCACGCCGCCGACTGACGCGGGGACCACGAGCGGCCCGCGCAGGTTGAACAGCAGCGCGAACCCGGCCGAGGCGGGCAGCGACACGACGAGCTGGATGATCGCGTCCGCGAGCGGGTCTGTGCTGCGCACTGCTGCCGCGAGCGCGCTCGCGTCGGTGAGCCAGAGCGCCGCCATGAACCCCAGCGCCAGCGCCGTGGCCCACAGCAAGCTCTCCACCAGGCGCATCACGCCGGTGACGGTGTCGCCGGCGAGCATGTCGCGCGCGGCGTTGGTCATGGCGATGCCGGGGATGAGCAGCATGATGTCGCCGATCATGATCATGTCGACCGACACGCCGGGCACCACGCGCGCGGTCATGCCGATCCCGAGGCCCGCCACCAGCGCGGCGGCGAAGTTGAACACGATGTTGTTGGGGGAGAGCGGCTTCAAGCGCTCCATGAGCCAGCAGATGAGCACGGCGAACACGGCCGAGATCACGCCGTCGAGCAGCGCCCCGCCGAAGAACATGGCGAAGCTCCCCGCCGCGAGCACGCCGCCTGCGTACAGGGCGCGCCGTGGGAAGGGCTCGCGCGCGATCGCGCTGATGCGGCGGCTGAGCTCGTCTCTGGGGACGGGGTGCGCGCAGCACTCCTCGGCGAGGCGGTTGAGCTTCTCGAGCTTGCCGAAGTTGGTCTCGCCCTTGGTGTCGATGCGGCGCGTGAGCGTGACCTCGCTGCCGTCGGGGTTGGTCATGGTGACCATGATGACGGCGGTGATCACGAACGCGTGCATCTTGCGCGCCCCGTAGGCGCGCCCCATCCGGTCGAGCGTGCGCTCGACGAGGCTCACGTCGGCGCCTGCGACCAGCATGAGCTCGCCGATGTCGAGCAGGCAGGGGAGCACCGCGCTCGCCGGCGCGGTGTCGCAGGCAGGGGCGCCGGCCGCAGAGTAGGTGCCAGCTGCGGGCGCGGCGGCTGCGCAGGCGGGGACGCCCGCCCGCTCGGGCGAGCTGGCGCTGCCGCTCGTGGTATGCGTCGTTGGCTTCATGGCGTGCATTATACCGTGTGTGCCGCGCGCAGTGCCCGCGCACGCGGCGTTCATGTCCCCGGGCAGCGCCGCGCGCTTGCATAATGTGCGAATCTGATAACGCGTCTCCCGCGGTTGCGCGGGAGTGCTTATAATGGAGTCACCTTCAATCTCATCAAAGACAACAGCAGGTAAACGCACATCATACGAACAAGAGGTTGGCTTTCGTGGGCACGTATTCCGAAGAACACTACACTCAGGGCGGGAACCCCCAGGGCGCGCGTCGGGCAGACGGCGCCGAGGCGGGCGCGCAGCAGCGCCCCACCGGCTCGCGCGGCAAGGTGACCTCGCGTCCCTCGCGCGACAGCATCTTGCAGTCGTACGCCGCCCAGGACGCCGAGCGCGCGCGCAACGCGCGCATGTACTCGCAGGCGGTATCCCAGGTGTACCAGGAGAGCGCGTCGCGTGCGCAGGTCCGCGCCGCCCAGCGCGCCGAGCTCGAGGCGCACCGCCGCGAGCGCGAGGTGGAGCTGGCCGCCCAGCGCGCCGCGCGCGAGGCCAGCCGCGCGGCCGAGCGCGAGGCCGAGGCGCAGCGCCAGGGCATGCAGACCCAGGCCGGGCGCGCGGCGCGCCCG
>NZ_JAAKEE010000035.1:0-27631 GCF_011038995.1 Adlercreutzia sp. ZJ242 | reverse complement strand
GCAGGAGAAGGAAAACGCCGGCGTTAAGCGCCTGCTCCAGCGGGCACACTTCCGCATAGCAAATGCCGACATAAGCGGCGTCGTCTACGACGGCAGGCCCCTTTCCCGCGACACAGTCAACGGCCTCAGGACCTGCCAGTTTGTGGAGTCGGCCACCGACGTCATCGTGGTCGGCTACACCGGGACCGGCAAGACCTTTCTCGCCTGCTCGATCGGCCGCCAGGCATGCAAGCACTGCATGAACACCCTCTACGTGCGCATGCCCGACCTGCTGATGTCGCGCGAGGAAGACTTGGCCGCCGGCGTTCCCGAATCGAGGATATTGAAGAAGTATGCGCGCTACAGGGTCCTCGTCGTCGATGAGTGGCTCATGGATCCGTTGAACCCCGACCAGATGAGGTTCTTCCTCGAGCTCGTCGACCGCCGTCACGACAAGTCGTCGACGATATGGTGCTCTCAGTACCGTGTGGAGGATTGGCATGCACGGCTCGGCGGTGGAACCCACGCAGATGCCATTATGGATAGGATAGTTCACAACGCCGTGACCCTGCTTACTGGTGAAGTGAACATGAGAGAGCTTACATCGCCAAAGAACTAGACGTAACTCAAGTTGAAAACGGGTGCGGCTGCATGCGAAATCGGCAATGCGGCTGCACCCGAAACAAACGTGGCTAATCGTTGCAAATAATCATCCTGCACTGATTCTGTTAGTGAACGCATCGCTTGCTTTGGGCAGAAGATGGTATGATTCTCGGGATGAAGCACTAGAGATGAGCGATGGCTCTTGACGATGATCCGATTCTGGAACAATATATAGACAAGCATCAATTCCAAATCGATGAATCAAGTTGGGAACTATGGATCTAGAGAAGACAGCATTGCTATTCAAAGCACTCGGAGACGAGAACCGGCTTCGGATACTGGAGCTCATTGCTGCGAAGGAGGATCTTTGCGCATGCCGCATACTCGATGAGCTGGAGATTACGCAGCCGACTCTCTCGCACCACATGAAGATCTTGAAGGATGCGGGCCTGGTCAACGCGCGAAAGCAGGGGCGCTGGATGCATTATTCAATCAGCGACGGCGCCATGCAAGAGGGCATTGAGAGCTTGCGGCGTTTCTGCATGAGCTAGACGAGCTGCGTCTGGAAGGGCGGTGACGCCGTTTATGCTGAATCGCGTGAACAATGCTCGGCTTCTCCCTTTTTTTGGCAACGGCGTAGGGGGTTGCCTCGTTCGCTCTGAAGCGGCTCGCGTTGGCAAGATACGTCCAGCCGACCTCGTTGCCGTCCGAGTCGGTTTTCCTTTGCGCGCGCGGCGAACTTCTTCGCCTCGTCGCGGGGTTTTCCGCTCGTGGTCGGCTGTGAATCCCAGGCGCCTCCAGGGCATTCGGGACCTGGTCGTCGCAGCGTCACGCGTCACAGCACCAAGAACGTGACGAGCGGGATGGTGACGAGCGAGAAGACGAGCGTGCCGACGGTGATGCCCGCGGCGTAGTCGCCGAAGTCGCCTCGCTGGGACGCGATCATGGGGACTATGGTCATCGTGGGGAGCGCCGAGAGCAGCGTGATGCAGACGATGAGGGCGTAGAAGCCCGCGGAAAGGCCGAGCATGGGCAGGTTGTCGGCCATGGCCTGGCGCGTGCATCCCGTGACCGTCGCGTAGAAGATGAGGCACGGGAGGAGCACCTTGGTGATGAGGCGCGCGAAGCCGGGCATGAAGTCCTTCTTGATCACGCCCGCTTTTCCTGCGACGAACCCTACGAGCAGGATCGCGAAGAAGATGGTCATGGTATGCAAGACCGCGTTGAAAAGCACCGTTATCGTCTCATGTTTCTAAGCTGCCGTTGTTTCTGTCGGGAGATTATAAGCGATGGGGAGGCGCGCCGCAGCTTGCGGGGGTCGGCGTCGTCTCCTACAGGTTGAGCATCGTGCTCTACATCTGGGCGCAGCGTCACATCGGCGTCGCGAGGACCGGCAGCTACTGCTCCATCGCGCCGTCTGGTCCGCGGTGCGTGCCGTCTGACGTGATTCTTGGGCATGCTGGGGTTATCGCGCAAGCACCGGAAAAGCCGGCGTTACTCGGCAGAGCGTTCTTCAGGGCGTTACTCGATCATGGGGGTTCGGCTGTACTTGCTCAGCTCGGCTATGTCGCGCATGCCGTACTTGACGAACAGGGTCCCCTCGGCTTTGCCGTTCGAGTAGGCGAGGTGCGCCCAGCCGACCTCGTTGCCGTCTGAGTCGATCAAGACATAGAGGTTCGGGTCCGGGGTTCTCTCGACGCGCCCGGAAGCGCGGGCCCCGCTTTCGTCCTGGGCCTGCCATGACAGCTCGCCCTGATCCTCCTGGCCTTCTGCGAAGCTCAGGAATCTCCCGCTGTTTTGCCCGGGCTCCAGATACGTGCCTCTGAGCTCGAAGCCTTCGACGGCTCCTTGGCGCATGTCCTCCAGCTCGGCAGCGACCCCGATCGAGAACACGGAAAGCGCGACTACTGCCAGAAGGCCCAATCCTGCAGCTACGTAACAGCCCGAACGCTTGAAGCTCATAGCGAACACCCCCTCGGGATGGAGCGGATCGGCTTCGCGCGAAGCGCAACCTCAGCTACAGCGAATACGACTCACCCGTGGGGAAGCTCACCATCGCGAGCGACGGCGTGGCCGTGTGTGGGCTCTGGCTTGAGGGGCAGAAGTACCATGGAGCCACCGTGTCCGAAGAGATGGTGCGAAGCGACGAGGCCGGCGGGCTCGCCGAGCTGCGCGCATGGCTCGACGCCTACTTCGCCGGCGAACGACCCGACCCTGCGAGCATGCCCTTGGCACCCATCGGGAGCGAGTTCCGGCAAGCGGTCTGGCAGAAGCTGCTCGAGATACCCTACGGCGAGCTGACCACCTACGGCGCCATCGCGCAGGCCCTCAAGGAGGAGCGCGGGAAGGCCTCGGCGCTCGCGGTGGGCTTTCGGCGTCAAGGAGGGCGCTGGCGTTTGCCTGGCGAAACGGAAAATCGGACCCGCAAGAGGCGGGGCGGTTCATTCGTCAGCCGAGCCGCAGCGGGTCGACCAGGCCCTTCTCTCTATAGATGGAATCGCGCAATGATGTTCCAAAAAGCGCACAGAAACTGCCATATTTTCACCTCAAAGTTGCGTATAATGCAACTTTGAGGTGAAAATAAATGCTCATGACAGCAAAAATGCTCCAAGAAAAACTGTCCTCCTACGGAGCGCCGAAGAACAAGATTGCCCGCATGGCGAGGGATGGCGAACTCACGCGCATCGTGAAGGGCCTTTACGAAACCGACGCCTCGACGCCGCCCGAATACCTGGCGGCGAGCATCTACGGTCCGTCGTACATCTCCTTCGAATACGCGCTCGCCCGTCGCGGCATGATTCCCGAAGCCGTGCCCGTCGTGACGAGCGCCACCTTCGAAAAGGGCAAGGCCAAGCGCTACGACACTCCCTTCGGCACCTTCACCTTCCACGACGTGCCCTCGCGCGCCTTCCCCTGGGGGGTCGAAGTGGTCGTAGAGGGCGACTACGCCTATCGCATCGCGAGTCCCGAGAAGGCCCTGTGCGACACGCTTTGGCTTCGCTCTCCCGTTGCCAACTACCGCGAGCTCGAGGCCCTCCTCTTCGACGACCTCCGCCTCGAGCCCTCAGAGCTTCGCGACTTGGACTCCCGGGCCATAGCCGATCTTGTCGGGCGATACCGCAGCACGAACATTGGCAAGCTGGCCAAGTACTTGGAAAGGAAGGCCCGTTATGAACTCCGCTCTTGAGTGAAAGCAGGTTCCGACATACAGTCGGCGTTTCTCAAGGGGAACACGCGCGAGCATCTGCTCCTTTTCTACCCCCAGGAGAGTTTTTCGGCGGGCGTTCCGCGAGACGAGAAGATAAAGATCAAGTTCGAGGTGGACGTGAACCCACCGGCGCTCGCGACCTTCGAGCGGCGTTACCGGCTGCTGCCCGCGCCCTATGAGGTGAACCTGTACGACCGGCCGTCCCTGTTCGCCGGCAAGATCCACGCGGTCTTGTGCCGTGGCTGGAAGAACCGCGTCAAGGGCCGCGACCTTTATGATTACCTCTTCTATCTCGCGCGCGGCGCGAAGGTGAACCTGCCGCACCTCCAGGAGCGCCTTGCGCAGACGGGCCATTGGGACTCCCGGGAAAAGCTCACCGTGGAGCGCTTGCGCCAGCTGCTGGCCGACCGTTTCGACGGCATCGACTACAAGGCAGCCGCCCGCGATGTGGAGCCGTTCTTGTCCGACGGGTCTTCGCTGGTCCTTTGGTCCCCGGAGCTGTTCAAGCAGGCAACTGAGCAGCTTGAGGCGGTTTAGGCGGCCGCGGACGCAAGCTGTGGCAAGGTGGCAAGCGACGGCAGGAGCTCTCGCAAACGCAGAAGAAGACATCGGAAGCGTCATGATTGAGCGGATGGCGCATGCGCCTGCCGAGTCGGTTTTCCTTTGCGCGCGCGGCGCCCGCTCGCCACAGGCGGGCGCGAAAGCGCTAGAATAGTACGTCATCCCCTGAACCAGATCACGAGACGAACGCGAAGGAAGACGCCCATGCCCCTCGACCTCGACACCCTCAACGCCCCGCAGCGCGAGGCGGTGCTCACCACGGAAGGCCCGCTGCTCGTGCTGGCGGGCGCCGGCTCCGGCAAGACGCGCGTGCTCACGTTCCGCATCGCGCGCCTCATCGAGCAGGGCGTCTACCCGTGGCAGATCCTGGCCATCACGTTCACCAACAAGGCCGCCGCCGAGATGCGCGAGCGCCTCGGCGCGCTCGTGGGCCCGAGCGCGCGCGGCATGTGGGTGTCCACCTTCCACAGCATGTGCGTGCGCATCCTGCGCGCCGACGCCGAGCGGATCGGCTTCACCAAGGGCTTCACCATCTACGACACCGACGACCTGAAGCGCCTGTACAAGGAGATCATGGCCGAGCTCGACGTCGACCCGAAGCGCTTCCCCGTCAACGCGCTCATGAACCGCATCTCGCAGGCGAAAAACGAGCTCATCGTGCCCGGAGACTTCGAGAAGCAGGCCCTCGACCCGGTGGGGAAGGTGGCCGCGCGCGTGTACGCCCGCCTGCAGGAGCGCCTGCGCGCCGCGAACGCGTTCGACTTCGACGACCTGCTGCTCTACGCGTACCTGCTGCTGAAGAACCACCCTGACGTGCTCGACGCCTACCAGCAGCGCTTCCGCTACATCATGGTGGACGAGTACCAGGACACCAACCACGCGCAGTACGAGATCACCATGCTGCTGGCCGCCGCGCACCAGAACATCATGGTGGTCGGCGACGACGACCAGTCCATCTACAGCTGGCGCGGGGCCGACCTGCGCAACATCCTCGAGTTCGAGAGCGACTTCCCCGAAGCGCACGTGGTGAAGCTCGAGCAGAACTACCGCAGCGTGGGCAACATCCTCGCCGCGGCGAACGCGGTCATCGCGAACAACCAGCACCGCAAGCAGAAGCACCTGTTCACGGCCGCGGAGGACGGAGACAAGATCAACGTGTACATGGCCACCGACGAGCGCGACGAGGGCCGCTGGATCGCCGGCGAGATCGAGAAGCGCCGCGGCGAGGGCATGGGCTACGACGACATGGCCGTGTTCTACCGCACGAACGCCCAGTCGCGCATGCTCGAGGACATGCTGCTGCGCGCGGGCGTGCCCTACCGCATCGTGGGCGGCACGCGGTTCTTCGACCGCGCGGAGATCCGCGACGTCATGGCCTACCTCACGCTGGTGATCAACCCCGCCGACGACATCGCCGCCAAGCGCGTGATCAACGTGCCCAAGCGCGGCATCGGGCGCACGACCGTCGAGCGCATCGAGCAGTTCGCGCGCGAGATGGGCATGCCGTTTCTGGAGGCGTCCGAGCTCCTGCTCGCCGACCCGGAGGTGCGCGTGTCCACGCGCAAGTCGGTGGGCGAGTTCGTGCAGCTCATCAAGACGGCGCGCACGTACTCGGGCGAGCTGCGCCGCGTGATCGAGATGATCGTCGACCAGGCGGGGCTCGTCAGCGCGCTCGAGGCCGAGGGCACCGACGAGGCGCGCGGGCGCGTGGAGAACATCCAGGAGTTCATGGGCGTGGTGGACGAGTTCTCCGAGACGCACGACGCCGACGACGCGGACTACGCGGCGCCCACGGCGGGCGCGGGTGCGGGCGCGCTGACGGGCGCGGGCATGCTGGGGGACGCGGGCGCGTTGGCGGACGCAGATGCGGGTACGCTGACGGGCGCGTTGGCGGATGCGGATCCCGCCGCCGCCCCCGACCCCGACGCCGAGCCGGTGCGCGTGCTGCGCGGCGACTCGCTCGCCGACTTCATCGAGTGGGTGCGCCTGCGCACGGACCTCGACACCGTCACCGAGGACGGGCACGCCGTCACGCTCATGACGGTGCACTCGTCGAAGGGCCTCGAGTTCGACTGCGTGTTCGTGGCCGGCATGGAGGAGACGCTGTTCCCGCACATGAACTCGGTGGGCGACGCGGCCTCGGTGGAGGAGGAGCGCCGCCTGGCGTACGTGGCCATCACGCGCGCCCGCAAGAAGCTCTTCCTCACGTGCGCCCAGCAGCGCCAGATCTTCGGCCAGACCTCGGCGAACCCCACGTCGCGCTTCGTCTCCGAGATTCCCTCCGAGCTGCGCCGCACGTCCGGCGTGGGCTCGGCGGGCTTCTCCGGCACGGGCTGGGAGAAGCGCGGGAGCCGCCGCGGCATCGCGGGATCGGGCGCGGAGGCGGGCGAGGGGCGCGTGTTCGGGCGCTCGAGCGCGTCGGGCTCGGCGGGCCGCGCCGACCGGTCGCGCGCGGGCCGCTCGGGCCACGGCAGCTTCTCATCGGGCGCGGGCTCGGCGGCCTCGAGGAAGTCGGGAGCTGCGGCAACGTTCGCCGTGGGAGACGCCGTTGACCATAAAACGTTCGGTCGCGGCAAGGTGACCAGGGTCGACGGTGATACACTGCACGTCAAGTTCGTCAAGACCGGCCAGACCAAGAAGCTTCTCAAGGACTACGCGCCCATCGTGAAGATCGGCTAGCCTCGCCGGCTGCGAGCCCGAGAACGACTAGATTCAACAAGGAGCACTGCATTGTCATCACCGGTTATCGTGGTTGGACACCGCAACCCTGACAACGACTCGATCTGCGCCGCTGTCGGCTACGCGTACCTGAAGAACGAGCTCGCCCGGCGCGAGGGACGCGCCGACGAGGTCACCTACCTGCCCGCCCGCCTAGGCCCCCTGCCGCCTGAGAGCGAGTGGGTGCTCGAGGCCAACGGCATCCCGGCCCCCCGCATCATCCCGCACGTGCACGCGCGCATCGCCGACGTCATGACCACCAACCTCGTGACCATCAACCATGACGCCACGGTGCTCGAGGCGGGCCGCCTGCTGCGTCAGAACAACATCCGCTCGCTCGTGGTCACCAACGACGACGGCACCTTCCGCGGCCTCATCGCCACGCGCGCCATCGCGAACCGCTACATCTCGGCCACCGACCTGCTCGACGAGGGCGAGACGAACTCCATGGCCGTGGCGGCCTCGCTCATCGAGTCGCTCGGGCAGCGCGTGAGGGAGCTCACCGAGGAGAACGTGCTCGTGCTCGACGCGGAGGGCCTGCTCAAGGACGCCGTCGAGGACCTCATCTCCAGCGAGCTCCGCGAAGGCGTGGTCATCGACGACGACGGCTTCTGCATCGGCATCGTCACGCGCTCCGACATCGCCACGGGCCCGCGGCGCAAGGTCGTGCTCGTCGACCACAACGAGACGCGCCAGGCCGCGCCCGGCATCGAGGAGGCCGACGTGGTGGAGATCATCGACCACCATCGCATCGCCGACGTGATGACCTCGAATCCCATCCAGTTCTTGAACCTGCCGGTGGGCTCCACGGCCACCATCGTCACCATGGAGTTCCGCAAGCACGGCGTGGAGATCCCGCGCAACATCGCGGCGGTGCTGCTGTCGGCCATCATGACCGACACGGTGATCCTCAAGTCGCCCACGGCCACGCAGGTCGACAGCGACCAGGTGGCGTATCTGGCCGAGATCATCGGCACCGATCCCACCGAGTTCGGCCTGCAGGTGTTCCGCACGCGCGGCGGCGAGGACGACATGCCGGTGAAGGATCTTGTTGAAGCTGACTCCAAGGAATTCCTGCTCGGCGACAAGACGGTGCTCATCGCGCAGCACGAGACGGTCGACCTGGCCGCCGTCATGAGCCGCGAGCAGGAGATCCGCGAGCACATGCGCTCCCTTCTGGAGGCGAGCGGCTACGAGTTCGTGCTGCTCATGGTGACCGACATCGTGGCCGAGGGCAGCCAGTTCATCTGCGAGGGCAACCGCCGCGTGGTGAACCGCGTGTTCGGCATCGAGTGCACGGGCGAGGGCGGCACCTGGATGCCCGGCATCCTCTCGCGCAAGAAGCAGGTTGCCGCGAAGATCCTCGGGTAGGGGAGCGCCGTCATGAACCCCCAGCGGCTGCTCGACTCGTTCCTCGCCATGACCGCCGTCGAGAGCCCCTCGTGGCACGAGGCGGCGATGGCCGACTTCTGCGCGCGCGAGCTCGAGGGCATGGGCTTCGCCGTGGCGTTCGACGACTCGGCGGAGGTGACGGGCTCGGAGGTCGGCAACCTCGTCGCCCATTTGCGCGGCACCGCGCCGGGGCACATCGCGTTCTCGGCCCACATGGACACGGTGGTGCCGTGCGCGGGCATCCGCCCGGTGATCGAGGCGCGCCCGGCGGCGGCGTGCGGCTGCGAGGGCGCCGAAGGCGCCGAGGGGGAGGTCGAGGTCATCTGCTCGGCGGGGGAGACGATCCTCTCGGCTGACGACAAGGCCGGCATCGCGGCCATCTTCGAAGGCGTGCGCGCGACGCTCGAGGCAGGCGCCCCGCGCCCCGACCTCACGGTGGTGCTCACCACCTGCGAGGAGCAGAGCCTGCTGGGCGCCTCCGCGCTCGCCCCCGACGTCTTCGCCCGCGCCGCCGCGATGGCGGACGAGCGAACGAATGTTTCACGTGAAACACTTGCGGAACCCGATCCCGTGCCGTGCTTCGTGCTCGACGCCGACGGGCGCCCGGGCTCCATCATCGTCGGCGCGCCCTTCCACTACACGCTGCGCGCCCGCTTCACGGGCCGTGCGGCGCATGCGGGCGTCGAGCCCGAGGCGGGGGCGAGCGCCATCCAGATGGCCGCGCATGCCGTGGCGAGCATGCCGCTCGGGCGCATCGACGAGCACACCACCGCCAACGTCGGCGTCGTCAGCGGCGGCGCGGCGGTGAACATCGTCCCCGAGAGCTGCTGCGTCGAGGGGGAGTGCCGCTCGCTTTTCGAGGACCGCGTGAACGCCCAGCGCGACGCCATGACGCGCGCGTGCGAGGAGGCGGCGGCCCGCTTCGGCGGCGCGGTCGAGGTGAGCTGGACGGTCGACTACCCGGGCATCCTCTTCAGCGAGGACGCGCCCATCGTGTCCAGCCTGGCCAGGGCTGCGAAGGCGGCGGGCCTCGAGCCGCGGCTCGCCCTGTCGGGCGGCGGCGCCGACGCCAACGTGCTCTCGACCAAGGGGGCCTGTGCCATCACGCTCGGCATCGGCATGACGAACTTCCACACCTGCGACGAGCACATCGCCGTGCGCGACCTCGAGGGGTCCGCCCGCTACGTCGAGGCCATAATCGCCGAGTACGCCCGCTAACGAGCCCTCGCGTGCTCGCTAGCGCGCCGCCCGGCGTGGTAATTTTCTCGAAAAAAAATCGCCGGGCGGCCGCGCGTCTCGTCACAGGGCGCAAACTCTTCCTCTGACCTGCGCGTTTCCGCTTCCCGGGGTATGGATACTCCCGGGTGCGTGGCGTTTGACAAGCTGGCGAAAGGCGCATAATATACCACTTCGCGTCTCAAAGAGGCGTTAGTTTTCACGCACTTCGCCGCTGCTGTTTGTGAGGCGGCAGCGACGAGGGCATGCGGCCTCGAGCCCAAGGCGAGGGGCCGCAGTCGGTAGAAAAAGGAAGGAATGAGTCTTGCCTACTATTAACCAGTTGGTCCGCAAGGGCCGCAAGAAGACGGCTGACAAGTCCAAGACGCCGGCACTCAAGGGCAACCCGCAGAAGCGCGGCGTGTGCACTCGCGTGTACACCACCACGCCGAAGAAGCCGAACTCGGCTCTGCGCAAGGTCTGCCGTGTGCGCCTCGTCAACGGCATGGAAGTCACCGCCTACATCCCCGGTGAGGGCCACAACCTGCAGGAGCACTCCATGGTGCTCATCCGCGGCGGCCGTGTGAAGGACCTGCCTGGCGTTCGCTACAAGGTCATTCGCGCCGCCCTCGACTGCGCGTCGGTTGACAAGCGTCGTCAGGCTCGCAGCCGCTACGGCGCCAAGCGCCCCAAATAAGTAATCGCTAAGTCGCGCGGGCTAAGAGAAGCGCCGCGCCGGCAGGAGGCCGGCGGCAGGCGAAGCCTAATGGGCCGAAGGAAAGCGGCCTCGAAGCGCGCAGAGGAAAAAGGAGTTAGTACATGCCGCGTCGTGCAGCAGCAGTCCGTCGTGAAACCCAGCCGGACGCAAAGTACAACAACCGTCTCGTCACGCAGCTGATCAACAAGGTCCTGCTTGACGGCAAGAAGTCCATCGCCGAGGGCATCGTCTACGGTGCGTTCGACATCGTGGAGACCAAGACCGGCCAGGATCCGCTGTCCGTCTTCAAGAAGGCCATGGACAACGTGCGCCCCACGCTCGAGTGCAAGCCCAAGCGTGTCGGCGGCGCCACCTACCAGGTGCCGATGGAGGTCAACTCCCGTCGCGCCACCACGCTCGCCATTCGCTGGATCGTCGACTTCTCGCGCAAGCGCAAGGAGCACACCATGAAGGAGCGCCTCGCCAACGAGATCATCGACGCCTCCGAGAACACCGGCGCGTCCATCAAGAAGCGCGAGGACATGTACAAGATGGCCGAGGCAAACCGTGCCTTCTCGCACTACCGTTTCTAGGGCAAGGTGAGAGTGAACATGGCAAAGATCGATCTGAGGGATACGCGCAACATCGGCATCATGGCCCACATCGACGCGGGCAAGACGACCACCACCGAGCGCATCCTCTACTACACAGGCAAGACTCACAAGATCGGCGAAGTCCACGACGGCGCCGCGACCATGGACTGGATGGTCCAGGAGCAGGAGCGCGGCGTGACCATCACCGCCGCCGCCACCACGTGCTTCTGGAAGTACCCCGGCGGTGCGGCTGACGGCAAGGAGTATCGCTTCCAGATCATCGACACCCCCGGCCACGTTGACTTCACCGCTGAGGTGGAGCGCTCCCTGCGCGTGCTCGACGGCACCGTCGCCGTGTTCGACGCCGTCGCCGGCGTGCAGCCCCAGTCCGAGACGGTCTGGCGCCAGGCCGAGCGCTACGGCGTTCCGCGCATCGCCTTCATCAACAAGTACGACCGCGTGGGCGCTGACTTCTTCCACGCCATCCAGACCATGCGCGACCGCCTCGACGCGAACGCCGTGGCCGCCCAGATCCCGATGGGCGCCGAGGACAAGTTCTGGGGCGTCATCGACCTGGTGACCATGACCGCGTGGGACTTCAAGGCCGACGACAAGGGCATGACCTACCCCGAGCCCATGGACGCCATCCCGGCCGAGTTCGCCGAAGACGCCGAGCTCTACCGCCAGGAGCTCCTTGAGGCCGCCGCCGACTGCGACGACGATCTCATGGAGAAGGTTCTCATGGAGGAGGAGGTCTCGGTCGAGGAGCTGAAGGCCGCCATCCGCAAGGGCGTCATCGCCTGCCAGATCAACCCCGTGTTCGTGGGCTCCGCCTACAAGAACAAGGGCGTGCAGGAGCTGCTCGACGCGGTGGTCGACTACATGCCGTCCCCGGTCGACATCCCGCCCATCAAGGGCACCAACCCCGACACCGGCGAGGAGGAGGAGCGCCCGGCCGACCCGAAGGCGCCGTTCGCCTCCCTGGCGTTCAAGATCATGACCGACCCCTACGTCGGCAAGCTCACCTACCTGCGCGTGTACTCGGGCAAGCTCGACTCCGGCAGCTACGTGACCAACGCCGTCAAGGGCAAGAAGGAGCGCATCGGCCGCCTGCTGCAGATGCACTCCAACCAGCGCGTCGACATCGACAGCTGCTCCGCGGGCGACATCGTGGCCGTCGTGGGCCTCAAGGACACCTCCACGGGTGACTCCCTGTGCGCCGAGGACGCCCCCATCGTCCTGGAGTCCATGGAGTTCGCCGACCCGGTCATCGACATCGCCGTCGAGCCGAAGACGAAGGCCGAGCAGGACAAGATGTCCATCGCCCTGCAGAAGCTCGCCGAGGAGGACCCGACGTTCCGCGTGTCCACCAACCATGAGACCGGCCAGACCATCATCGCCGGCATGGGCGAGCTGCACCTCGAGATCATCGTCGACCGCCTGCTGCGCGAGTTCAAGGTCGAGGCGAACGTGGGCAAGCCCCAGGTCGCCTACCGCGAGCGCCCGGGCAAGGAGGTCCTCAACGCCGAGGGCAAGTTCGTGCGCCAGTCCGGCGGTCGCGGCCAGTACGGCCATGCGGTCATCAACATGTACCCGCAGGAGCCGGGCGCGGGCTACGAGTTCGTCAACAAGATCGTGGGCGGCGTGGTTCCCAAGGAGTACATCCCGTCCATCGACAAGGGCATCCAGGAGGCGCTGAACTCCGGCGTCCTGGCCGGCTACCCGGTCGAGGACGTGAAGGTCGAGCTCATCGACGGCTCCTACCACGACGTCGACTCCTCCGAGGCTGCGTTCAAGGTCGCCGGCTCCATGGCCATCAAGGACGCGCTGCGCAAGTCCAACCCGGTCATCCTCGAGCCGGTCATGGCCGTCGAGGTCGAGACCCCCGAGGAGTACACCGGCTTCGTCATGGGCGACATCCCGAGCCGCCGCGGCATGATCCAGGGCCAGGACAAGCGCGGCAACGCCAACGTGATCAGCGCGAAGGTGCCGCTCGGCAACATGTTCGGCTACGCCACCGACCTGCGTTCCGGCACTCAGGGTCGCGCGGTGTACACCATGCAGTTCGACTCCTACGAGCCGGTTCCCAAGAGCGTTCAGGAAGAAATCATCAGCAAGGCTGGCGGAAACGCGTAAGCGCCCCGCAACAGGCTATCTTTGGAGGTAAGGTAAGTGGCTAATCAAAAGATTCGCATCCGACTCAAGGGATACGATCATGAGATCGTGGATCAGTCCACGAAGCTCATCGTCGACACCGCCCAGAAGACGGGTGCCAAGGTTTCCGGTCCTATTCCGCTGCCGACGGAGCGCAACATGTACTGCGTCATCCGCTCGCCGCACGTCAACAAGGACTCTCGCGAGCAGTTCGAGATGCGCACGCACAAGCGCCTGATCGACATCCTCGAGCCGACCCCGAACACGGTCGACTCGCTGATGCGCCTCGATCTTCCTGCTGGCGTTGACATCGAGATCAAGCTGTAAGGGGGTTGCTCGAACATGATTAACGCTATTTTTGGCAAGAAGATCGGCATGACCCAGATCTTCGCCGAGGACGACACCGTCGTCCCCGTGACGGTCATCCAGGCTGAGCCCAACGTGGTCTGCCAGGTGAAGACCGCCGAGACCGACGGCTACGAGGCTGTCCAGCTGGCGTTCGGCTACGTGAAGCCGCGCCGCGTCAACCGCCCCATGGCCGGTCACTTCGAGAAGCAGGGCATCGAGCCGAAGCGCTACCTGCGCGAGGTCCGCGTGGAGAACGCCGCCGACTACAAGGCGGGCGACCTGCAGACCGTGGCCGCGTTCGCCGACGTCAAGAAGGTCGACGTCCAGGGCACCTCGAAGGGCAAGGGCTTCGCCGGCGTCATGAAGCGCTGGGGATTCCGCGGCGGCCCGGGCGGCCATGGCGCGCACTTCCATCGCGCTCCGGGCTCCGTGGGCCAGTGCGCCACGCCCTCCCGTGTGTTCAAGGGCCTCAAGCTCCCGGGCCACATGGGCTGCGACACCGTCACCGTGAAGAACCTCGAGGTCGTTCGCATCGACGAGGACCAGAACCTCATCCTGGTCAAGGGCGCGGTTCCGGGTGGCAAGAACGGCATCGTGCGCGTTCGCATGGCTTAAGTTCTCGTTTACGTTAAGGAGCTGCTAATACTATGACAACCATTGAGATCAAGGACGTGAAGGGCGCTGCAGCCGGCACCGCTGAGCTCGCAGAGTCCGTGTACGGCATCGAGCCGAACGTTCACGTCATGCACCACGTCGTCACGGCGCAGCGCGCCTCCTGGCGACAGGGCACCGCTAACACCCGCACCCGCGGCATGGTCCGCGGCGGCGGCAGGAAGCCGTGGCGCCAGAAGGGCACCGGCCGTGCCCGCCAGGGCACCATCCGCGCTCCCCAGTGGAAGGGCGGCGGCGTCGTGTTCGGCCCCCACACTCGTTCCTACGAGATGAAGGTCAACCGCAAGGAGGTCAAGCTGGCCATGCGCTCTGCGCTCTCCGCCAAGCTGGCTGACGGCGAGCTCGTGGTCGTGAAGGACTTCGGCTTCGAGAAGCCCCGCACCAAGGACGCCGTGGCGGCCCTGAAGGCGCTCGGCCTCGAGGGCAAGCGCATCACGCTCATCATCGGCAACGAGGATGTGGAGACGTTCCTGTCGTTCCGCAACATCCCCGAGGTGAACATCGTCCCCGTGGGTGACATCAACACCTACGAGCTCATTGACAACAAGGCGCTCGTGATCGTTGACACCTGCCTGGCTCGCATCGAGGAGGTGCTTGCATAATGAACAAGGATCCCCGCGAGGTCATCATCCGCCCCGTCATCACGGAGCACAGCTATGACATGATGGAGAAGAACACCTTCACCTTCGAGGTGGCCAAGGACGCCAACAAGGTCGAGATCCGTCAGGCCATCGAGGCCATCTTCGACGTGACGGTCACGAAGGTGAACACCCTCAACGTGAAGTCCAAGCCGAAGCGCCTGCGCGGCCCCATCGGCCGCACCCGCACCTGGAAGAAGGCCATGGTCACGCTGAAGGAAGGCGACACCATCGAGATCTTCGCCAGCTAAGGCGAGCTAAGGCAAGTGTAGGAGCGCCGCAGGGCGTGACATGTCGCAGCGAAGGGAGGCACCCGCGAGGGTGCCTCTTTTGCGTGCTGGGGGAGGGGCGTGCGAGGGCGCGGCGTGCGTCGAGGGCGCGGCGGGCGCGTCATCTGGCTGTTATGATTTGACCCTCTTTGATCCTTACAGGCTTGCGCGGACCGCTTCCTCCACCTCGCTTGCGACGGCACGCGCCTCGTGCGCGCTCATTCCCGCGCGCTGCCCGACTGCCACGAGGTCGGCGTGCTCGATGCCGCGTCCCTTCCCGTTCACGGTGGTGGCGCGTTCCCCGTTCATGCCCTCATTTCGCGTGAGGTCGTAGGCGGGGGAAAGCTCCCAGGCGCCCTTGTCCTCGTCGAAGAGGAACGAGAAGTTCTTGGCGTGGTCGTCCCTGTTCTCGGCGAACACGTTGAAGCACATGAGGCGGTAGAGCTGCTCAATGCTGTCGAAGCTGTCTGTGAGCCGCAGGGTCAAGCGCATGAGCAAGTCGTAGTCGAGGTTGAGAATGCGGTGTGACGTCTCGAGCAGGCCGCCAGCGGAGACCATATGGACCTTGCGGGTGTTGCCTTGCGCGTCGACACGTCGGTCGAACCGTCGGACGCCGAAGTATCCGGCGCACTTTCGGGAGGGGAAGAGCTTCGTTTCGGGTATGACGATGCCGCAGCGTTGGGCGGCGCAGGCCATACGGTACTCGTGCAGGCCGATGTCGGCGTCGTCATGCGAGGAGGGGAACTTGATGATCCAATCCTCGCCGCCGATCTCCGTCATGATCTTCGGCCTCGCGCCTCCCGATGATCCGCCGAGGGCGAACAGCGCATCGAGGTCATCTGAGAAATCAGTGCTCAGCAAGCGCGCGCATTCCGCGGCGATGCCGTCGAGATCCCCAGGGCCCTGGGAGTTGCCAAGCTGTGCTGCGGGGACGTATTCGAGCGCGCCGAGGCCGCTTGCGCCAACAATGGAGAGACGTGCGAGGGCTCCTACCTCGAAGGGATTTGAGCCGTGGCGCCGCAGGAGCCTGTCGACGAGGAGGCGCCCCCATCCGTCGGGCAGGCTGTCGTCGAACACGCCGAACATCCCGTCGAGGGGATGAGGCTTGGCAACGAACACGCGCTTTTCAAGCGGGAGGCTGAACGGGCTGATGCTGAAGCCGTTGGCGAGCCACTCGTCGCTGTATTCAAACGCGAGCAGACCCTCAGGGTCTTGTGCGAGCGTTCCGACGACGCGCCCTCGGTGGACGACGTTGAGGGACTCGGGTTCTTCGGCGAACGGAGGAGGCGACGCGGGCTGCGTGGGCATGGCTATCTCCTTGCGTTGATGACGTCTTGGATGGAGGCATACTCCCTTTTCGCGAAGAGCGCGTCGAAGTCATCCTCGCGGTTCAGGGCGATCGAGATCTTGATGAGCGACTCAAGCGAGATCTGATGCGTCTGCTCGAACCGCTTGTACGATCCCAAGCTCATGCCCGCCTTCCTGCTCATTTGCGTCTGGGTGAGTCCGAGCTCTCGGCGCCGCGCCCGGACACGCTGCGCCAGCGCAGCGGCAATCTCGCAAGGGGTCTGTTGCTCAAAACTTATCATGACTCATATTTTAGCTCTGATGATGAGAAATCACAAGAAAGGGCGCTAATATGAGCCTTTTGAGTTATCGAGACATACGCTGTTCGATGATTCGTCAAGGGTGAAGGACGCATTGCGGGCATCTCGGGTGCGCTTTGGCTTGGGCGTGCTGTGAGCGTTCTGGACGCCGTCGACGTCTTGGACTTGCCTGCGCGGCGCGGTTTTTCCGTGGGCGGGCAAGCGCAGGTGGGCCCTTCGGCGGGCTGATCGTGTATCGTAAGAGAAAAAGGACAGAGGCGAAGTGAGGAGCGCGGGGCGTGGCTTTCGTTGAGTTTCGCGAGGTGAGCAAGGTCTACCGCATGGGCGAGGTCGAGGTGGCCGCCGTCGACGGGATGAGCTTTGAGATCGAGTGCGGCGAGTTCGTCGTGGTGGTGGGGCCGTCAGGTGCGGGCAAGACCACGCTGCTCAACATGCTCGGCGGCATGGACGGCTGCACGAGCGGCTCCATCACGCTCGACGGGCGCGAGATCAGCGGCATGGACGAGCGCGCGCTCACGCAGTACCGCCGGCTCGACATCGGCTTCGTGTTCCAGTTCTACAACCTCGTGCAGAACCTCACGGCGCGCGAGAACGTGGAGCTGGCGAGCCAGATCTGCCCTGAGCCGCTCGACGCCGACGAGGTGCTCGCCCAGGTGGGGCTCGGCCATCGCGCCGACAACTTCCCCGGGCAGCTCTCCGGCGGCGAGCAGCAGCGCGTGGCCATCGCCCGCGCGCTCGCGAAGAACCCCAAGCTGCTGCTGTGCGACGAACCCACGGGCGCCCTCGACTACCAGACGGGCAAGGCCATCTTGGCGCTTCTGCAGGACACCTGCCGCGCCACGGGGCGCACCGTGGTGGTCATCACGCACAACTCTGCCTTCACGGCCATCGCCGACCGCGTGATCCACGTGCGCGAAGGGCGCGTGGCCGCCATGGAGGTCAACGCGCACCCCGCCTCGGCCGAGACGCTCGAGTGGTGAGGCTGCGCGCGTGACCAGCTCGTTCGGCAAAAACCTCCTGCGCTCCGTCACGGGCTCGCTCGGGCGCTTCGTGGCCATCGCCGCCATCGTGGCCCTCGGCTGCGGCTTCTACGCGGGGCTGCGCATGACGTGCCCCGACATGCTGCTGTCCGCCGACGCGTACTACGACGACTCGGACCTCTGCGACGTGCGCGTGGTGGCGCCGCTCGGCCTCGAGGAGGCGGACGTGGAGGCGCTGCGCGCGGTCGAGGGCGTGTCGGCCGTCATGCCGGCGTACGAGACCGACGTCATGGCCACCATGGGCGGCGAACAGTACGCCGTGCGCGTGCACTCGCTCGCCGAGGAGGGCTCGCCCGAGCTCAACCGGCTCGAGCTCGCGGAAGGGCGCCTGCCCGAGCGCGCCGACGAGTGCGTGATCTCGGCCGACCGCGTGATGGGCTCGCCCGTGGGCGTCGGCGACGCCGTCACGCTCACCGAGTGCACCCAGGAGCTCGACGACACGCTCGTCACGCGCACGTTCACGGTCGTGGGCTTCGCGCACGCGCCCTACTACGTGGCATCGACGGCCATGGGCTCCACCTCGCTCGGCTCGGGCAGCATCCAGCAGTTCATGTACGTGCTTCCGGGCGCGTTCTGCGAGGACGTGCCCTACGCGGAAGCGTTCGCGCTGGTGGAAGGCGCGAAGGACGAGTTCTCGGGAGACGAGGCGTACCAGCGGCTCGTCGACGCGGCCTGCGCGAACGCGGAGGGCGTGTCCGTCGAGCGCGCGCCGGGGAGCCTCGCGCGCTTCCGCGCGCAGACGCAGGCCGCCCTCGACGAGGCGCGTGCCGAATACGCCGCCGAGCGCGACCGCGCGTACGCCGAGCTCGGCGACGCCCAGGCGCAGCTCGACGAGGCGGCCGCCACCATCGAGGCGAGCGAGGCTCGCATCGCGCAGGGGCAGGCCGACTACGACGCGGGCACCGCCGAGCTGGCGCGTCAGCGCGCCGCGGTCACCGAGCAGCTTGACGCCGCCGAGGCGCAGATCGACGCGCAGCAGGAGCAGAGCGCCGGCGTCGAGGGCGCCGAGGTCTACCTCGGCGGCGCCCGCGCCGAGCTCGCGGGGCGCCGCGCCCAGGCGATCGCGCAGTTCGCCGCCGCCGAGCAGGCGCTCTCCCAGGCGGCTGACCAGCTCGAGGACGCTCGCGCGCAGCTGGCGGAGGGGAAGGAGGCCTACGAGCGCAACCTCGCGCGCTACGAGGAGTCGCGCGCCGAGGCCGAGAGCCAGCTCGCGAGCGCCGAGGACGAGATCAACCGCTCGCAGGAGGCGCTCGACGGCCTCGCCGAAGACGACGCCGCGTGGCTCGTGATGGATCGCGCCAAGCTCACCGGCGCGGTGAGCTTCGAGTCCGACGCGCACCGCATCGACTCCATCGCGCAGGTGTTCCCCTTCATCTTCTTCCTGGTGGCGGCGCTCGTGGCGCTCACCACCATGACGCGCATGGTGGAGGAGGAGCGCGTGCTCATCGGCACCTTCAAGGCGCTCGGCTACTCGCGTGCGCGCATCACCTCGAAGTACCTCGTCTACGCCGCGGCGGCCTCCGTGACGGGCAGCGTCGCGGGCATCGCCCTCATGAGCCAGGTGCTGCCGGCCGTCATCATGGAAGCGTACTCGATCATCTACGCCGTGCCGCCCGCGGCGCTGCCCATCGACGCGCCCATCTCGCTCGCCGCCGCGGGCCTCGGCGTGGGCGTGACGCTTCTCGCCACGTTCGCCGCCGCAGCCGCCACGCTGCGCGAGCAGCCCGCGCAGCTCATGCTGCCGCGCGCGCCGAAGGCGGGCAAGCGCATCCTGATCGAGCGCATCCGGCCTTTGTGGCGGCGCGCGTCGTTCAGCTGGAAGGTCACCCTCCGCAACCTCTTCCGCTACAAGAAGCGCTTCGTCATGACGGTCATCGGCATCGCGGGCTGCACGGCGCTCCTGCTCACGGGGCTGGGGCTGCAGGACTCCATCAACGACATCATCGACAAGCAGTTCGGCGAGATCGTGAGCTACAACGTGGTGGTCACCGCGGACGCCGCCGCCGACGAGGACGTGCTCGACGAGGTGGGGGAGCACGTGGGCGTAAGCGCGCTGGCGCAGGAGGAGCCCATGGTCGCGCGCACGCAGGCGGGCGCCGACGTGCGCATGACGATGGTCGTGCCCGAGGACCCGGACGCCTTCACGGATCTGTGGGCCCTGCGCGAGCGCGCGGGGCATGCGCCCGTGGCGCTCGACGGCGAGAGCGTGGTGGTCACCGAGAAGCTCGCCTCGACGCTCGGCATCGGCGTGGGGGATGAGCTCGTGCTCTTCGAGCAGGACGTCATGGGCAACGCCGCAGGGGCGGGACGCGCGCTCAAGGTGACGGGCGTGGCGGAGAACTACATCGCCAACTACGCGTTCGTGGGCGAGGAGGCCTACGGGACCGTCTTCGGGCGGTCACCCGAGTACCGCACGCTGTTCGGCACCGTGGGCTCAAGCGCGTCGGCGCACGAGGCGTTCGCCGCGGCGGCGCGCGCGGTCGACGGCGTGAAGACGGTCACGTTCAACGACGAGACGATCGACACGTACCGCACCATGCTCAAGAGCGTGAACATGGTGGTCGTGGTGCTGGTGGTGGCCGCGGCGGCGCTCGCGTTCATCGTGCTGTACAACCTCACCAACATCAACATCACCGAGCGCGTCCGCGAGATCGCCACGCTGAAGGTGCTCGGCTTCACCCGCCGCGAGGTGGACCTCTACATCTACCGCGAGACCATGCTGCTCACCGTCATCGGGTGCGTGGCGGGGCTGCTCCTCGGCATCGTGCTCGAGGGCTTCGTGGTGGTCACCGCCGAGGTGGACTACGTGATGTTCGGCCGCGAGATCCACGCCGCGAGCTTCGCGGCGGCCTTCGCGCTCACGCTCGCGTTCGCCGCCTTCGTCATGCTGGTCATGCGCGGCAAGCTGGCGAAGGTCAACATGGTGGAGAGCCTCAAGAGCAACGAATAGGGCGCTTCGCCCGTCCTGACGTTACGAACGAGATGCGACTCAGCGACGGCAGGCGGCTTCTATGCGGAGGGTGAGCATGGCGCCGGTGTCGTAGGCGCGGCTGCCGGCGACGTCCTCGTCGCAGGTCACGTTGAAGCCCACGAGGCGCTCCTCGCCGTCGCCTGCGTCCTCGTACACGTAGACGACCGTCATGTCGCCGTCCTCGCGCACCTCCGCGCGCCGGCCTTCGCCCACCTCCACGCTTCCCGCCGAGATGAACAGCGTGCCTGAGACGGCGATGGTGTTCGTGGGGATGCTGCCCGGGTAGGCGTCAGCCGCCTGCGGCGCGCTCCCGACGAGCTCGGCGGCCATGGCCGCGCCCGCGCACGCGCCCTGGAGCGCGGCGCTCTTCCAGATGCCCACCACGCGGCGCTCGCCCGACACCAGCTCGAGGGCCTGGGCCGCGTCGCCTGCGGCGTACACATCGGGGTCGCTCGTGCGCATGAACTCGTCGACGAGGAGCGCGCGGTCGACCTCGAGCGCGCCTTGGGGCAGAAAGCCGAGGTTCGACCTCACGCCGTGCGCCACGATGATCTCGTCGAAGCAGTCCGTCTCGCCGGTGGAGAAGGTGACCGCGAGCTTGCCGGAGGGGGTGGTGGCCGTGGCGTCGGCGGCCGCACTCGCGTTGTTGTCCGTAGCGTTCGCAGCTGCCGCGCTCGCGTCTGCGATGTCGGCTTCCTTCGCGGCTGCGACCTCCACGCTCTTGATGGTCTGCCCGAGCCGCAGCTCGACCCCCTTCGCGACAAGCCCGCGCTCGAACCGCTCGGCGGCTGCGGGCAGCGCGTTGAAGTCGAGCACGTGCGGGTTCATGCCCACGAGCGTGCACGAGACGCCGTGGCGCAGGCACGCCTCGAGCGACTTGAGCGCCACCATGGACGCGCCGCTCACCAGCACGCGGCGGCAGGCGCCGCCCTCGAGCACGCGCTTGAGCCGGCAGGCGTCGTCGAGCGTGCGCAGCACCAGGGGCTCGTAGCCCTCCGTCGCGGGGAAGCCCGCCGTGGAGGGGTGCGCGCCTGAGGCGATCAGGCACTTCTCGTACGTGAAGTCGCCCTGCGGCGTGCGGATGAGGTGTGAGGACACATCGAGCGCGGTGACGGGGCAGCCCAGGTGCACCTCGGCGCCCAGGCAGGCGAGCTCGTCGGCGCTCCACGGGAAGCACTCCTCGTAGGTCTTCTCGCCGCCCGCGTAGTAGGAGGTGAGGATGGGGCTGTAGGGGAGCGTGGCCGCGTCCGAGAACACGTGGACGTCCCCGGCGTAGCCCGCGCGGCGCAGCGCGATGAGCGCGTTCACGCCCGCCGTGCCGTATCCGATGACGGCCACGCGCACGGGGACGGCGCCCGCGGCGTCCTCCTGACCCGCGGCGGCGCTCGCGCTCGCGGAGGCGCCTCCCCAGCTCGCGCCGGCGCTCGCGGTCGCGGCGGCGCCCGCAGCCCCTTCGACAGCCCCTTCGGCCTTCGCGGCTTGATCGTCCTGCGAAAGGCCAGCTTGCTCGATTCGGCTCATCTTCTCACTCCTCATGATCTCTTGGGCGCCGTCACGCGAAAACCTGGGCGAGCCAAGGCCCGTACTCGCCGGACCACATGCCGCCGAGCTGGGCGAACACCGTGTCCCAGTCGAGCTGGTTCTCGAACAGAAGCTCGGTGTAGTGCTTGTTCGCCACGTCGCGCGGCTCGCTCATCAAGCGGAAGGCGTAGGTGTAGGTGCAGGTGGGGCACATGGTGACCACCGTCGCGCCGTCAGGGGCGAAGGAGAGCTTGGAGTCGGCCTGGCTCGCCTGGCGGTTGGGGTCGAACGCGCTCACCGCGCCGCCCGCGCCGCAGCACCCGTTGAAGATGGTGATCGCGCCGGGCGTCCCGTTCGCCTCGCCAAGCGTCCCGTCCGCCGCGCCAGCTGCCCCGCAGGTCCCGCAAGTCGCGCTCGCGTCCGTCTCCACGCCGAGCGCGCGGCACGTCTCCTCGAGGTAGCGCCCGTCGCGGTCCTGGCACGACTTCGACAGGCAGAGCGTGCCCTCGGGCAGCGCGCGCTTGCTCGTGAAGCCGTGCGCGGTCAGAAACGCCGGCAGCAGAGTGACCGCCACGTCAAGCCCGCGGCGCCCGAGCGTCGAGCGCATGGCGTTCGCGCACCCCGGGCACACGCACACGATCTCGCGCGCGCCCGAGAGGGCCACCTCGTCGACGATGCGGTCGCACAGCGCCTCGGCGCGCTCGAAGAAGCCGGCGCTCTTCAGGGGCGAGCCGCAGCAGTGGTCGATCAGGGTGGTCTTCCCGCCGAGCTCCTCCATGGTGGCGAAGATCTCGCGCGTGAGGTCGGGGCCGTAGGCGGCCAGCGAGCAGCCGGGGAAGAACGCCACCGCGCAGTCGGTCTCGGCGGCGTGCCCCTCGGATTCCGCGTGGCGCACCAGGTCGGCGAAGCCGATGCCGTGGATGGCGCGGTATGCGGTGAAGATGTCCCACTCCTGGTCCACCATCACGCTCGACCAGGCGCCGCGCTCGATGAGCCCGAGGCTTTGGAAGTCCACGCGCGCGTTGTAGATCAGGTCGCACACGTCGTTGTGCGCAAAGCAGGTGTTCTTGCACGAGGTGCAGAAGAAGCAGCCGCGCACGGCCTGCATGAGCGCCCCGTCGCCCAAGATGCGCGCGGCGAGGTCCTCGCGCGACTCGGCGGCGCGCTCGTGGGCCAGGAGCGCCCGGGCGATCTCGCCGAGCGTCATGTTCGCGCTGGTGAGCGACGAGCACGCGTCCACGCAGTGGCCGCACTGGGTGCACTGCCCCAAAAACTTCCAATAAGCGTCAGAGCGTTCGAGCAAGCCCATGGCGTTGTCCTCCTCGTCAAGCGGCGCCTTCGCGTGTGGGCGGCGATCGGCGAGCGGCGATCGGCGTGCGGAGGCGTATAAAGCTGCAGCCCCATACGATACCCCACTTCCCAGCCCTGCGCAAAGCAGATGCCGATCCCCGTTCCAGCCGTGCCGTCGGACCCGATCAATGGCTTTTTGTCGCCCCCCGACACTTTTCGGGATGTAATCAACGCCCTGAATTCCGTAACTAAGAAGGTACCTTCTGTCAATAGCCGGTGATACCATATTGTGCAAGTGTAAATAACCATATACTTTTTCGTCATAATTCACGAGCCGGCTTGTGACCTGCGGAAACGAAGAACATGGCGAATTGGTTTGTGGATGAGGAGCTTGGCGGAGGCGCGTTTTGCGCCGATCGCCCTGCCAAAACGTGAAGAGATTGTGAAAAATCGCAGTCGAAAGTCTCGCGGCAGGTGGGAAGCCGCATGGGAGATCTGGGTGGTTGGAATGTTTGAGCGGCTGGTTGATGCGAAGGGAACGTTCGAAGGCAAGGTTCTCTCCGTGTTCCTGTCGGTTGCCCTCGTGCTCAGCGTGACGAACGTGTTCGCGTTCGCTGAGGCCGGCGGCGTCGTGAGCAAGGACGCTAAAACCGAGCAGTCTGGTCAAGGCGCACCTGACGATCAGGGCAAGGGCACCGCTGCATCCGAGTCCGCCACTTCTGACGGTGCGAAGGAGTCTTCGGGCGAGAAGGAGGCCGTCCCGTCGGCTTCCAGCACGGCGGCGGTCGCGCATGACCCGCATGCCGTCCTTCCCACCCCGCCGCTCGTCGAGGCGAACCTTGACGAGGCCGTGGTCACCTTCGACCTCGAGAACGCCTACGTCGAGGTGAAGGGGCAGAAGCTCGCCGGCACCAAGAAGATCCAGATGAAGATCGAGAAGTCGAAGGACCTCACGTTCCGCGCCAACGCTAACGCCGGCTACAAGATCGCCAGCATCAAGGCGAAGAACTCCGCGACCGAGAACGTCCCCGTCTCCATTCGAGACGGCGTGTCCGCGATAGCCGCTGACCACGTCAACAGCACCCTCGTGGTGGTGGTCAGGGTTGAAGCCGACGAGGCTGCCGAAGCTGCCTCGGCATCTGACACGACTCCCATAACCAACGAAACCGACATCAAGGCGGAAGGGGAGGCTGGCGAGCCTGAGGCCGCGGAAAAGCCCGAGGCCGAGGCTGGCGAGTCCGCGGAGGCTACCGATTCTGCAGAGGCTGTCGGGGCCGAAGCTGGCGAAACCGCCGACCCTGCGGATGCAACTGAGCCCGAAGCGGCCGAGGAAAGCGAAGCTGATGGGCCCGATCAACCTGAGCCCGCGGATGCCGACTCTGAATCTGCGGATCCCGAAGAGGCTGCTGATAAGGCTGCGGTTGACGACGAGGTCGTCACCGTCCACGCCGACGTGAGCAGCCCTGCCTTCGAGGGCTATGCCTACGTGGGCGACGTGATCGTCAAGGTGACCGCCGGCGAAGGCATCCTCCCCGAGGGCACTGCCGTGAAGGCCGTCGCCGTCGAGAGCCAAGACGTGATCGACGCCGTGAGCGACAAGGTGGAGGCGCAGGGCAAGGAGCTCCAGGATGCCGTGGCCATCGACGTGACGCTGCTCGACAAGGACGGCAACGCCATCCAACCTGACGGCGCCGTGAACGTGTGCTTCTTCAACGCGAGCGTCGAGGGCGAGGAGGTCGGCGTCTACCGCGTCTCCGATGACGCTGCCAAGGTGGAGACCATCGGCACCCGCCAGGCTACTTCCGACGTCCAGAGCTTCGACGTGGACCACTTCACCGACTACGTCGTCGCGGGCTTGAGCCTGTTCTCCGCGGAGGGTTCCAAGAGCATAGAAGAACCTGATGCGAGCATATGGATCGAGGGGGATTCTGAGGTTGCCGTCGGGAAAAGCACTCAGCTTCGCGTGAAGACCAACTCGGCTGTAGACGTATCAGAGGTTACGTGGTCGACGAGTGACGAGACCAAAGCGACGGTTGACCAGGACGGATTGGTCACGGGCATTGCCGGCGGCTCGGTGGCTGTTACTGCGAAAGCGAGCGGGCTGTCCGCGCAGTACGTAGTGAACGTCGTCGCTTACACGGTTTCCTTTTACTCGAACTACCCTTCGGGTGCTCAGAAGTTCACCCAGGATGGAGCGAAAGGACAAGGAACAGTTGTTGACGCTGTAAACACCTATGCGGTGTATCAGCTTGCTCCCGAGGAGGAGAGCTTTAAGGCGATAAAGGGCTTTGAAAGCGTAAACTACTCCTTCGCAGGATGGAACACCGAAGCCGACGGCTCGGGTACCAGCTATGCCGTAGGCGACATGATTCCCGTCTCCGGCAACGAGGAGCTTTACCAGCAGTGGAATTCGACAGGTGAAGTAAAGAAGATAAGCGTTCTTGTTCGGTATCACGATTGGAATGGGAAGCCTCTTTTAGTTTACGATAAGAGCGGGAATCCTGTCGGAGAAAAAGTGCTTTCAACTGAAGGTGTGGTAAGCGAAAGCGGCGACATTACCCTCCAGCTGCATAAGCAGGAAAACGTTGGGGCTGCCAATGGTAAGGCAGATCTCTATGCGTGGGCAATAGGCAGTCTTTCGGGGCCGTATTATCCGCTGGGTTCCGTATGCACAGTTTCGAAAGAGCTTTACACTATTGACAATGAGACAGGTTCATACAAGCTGGATGCTTATCCGAAATACGGAACAATAGATGCCGAGAGCGGCGCAGCAGAGTTCTTCGTGCTCAAGTTCGACAACGTTGAGGGTTATGAGGGGAACATAATTGATCAGTCGAACTATTACTACGTCGGTGTAGGCAAGATCAAGTTCCCTGATTTTACGGGTAATACAGACAAGCATCCGAACATTGACTACCTAACAGACGCATCGAAAAACGTCAACGAATACATAGTGGAAGCTCCAGATCCCATTACGATAGCCAATATCGTCAACCTAGGGATTGGCGAGACTCAGGGAATTCGCTGGTATAAAGTGCAAAACGCGGGCAATTCATGGCACGTTGATGGCATGCTGTACACGGTGGGCAAATACTGGAACGTTAGCTATTACGACAATGGTGAATTGACGAAAAGGGAGATAGTCCAAGACCGTAGCGGCTTCGACATCGGGGCGAATGCCCCTTCACCTAAGGGCAAAGGATTTGACCGCTGGCAGTATTCCGACAAAAGCCCTGTTGGGCAGGAGCCGAAGGTCATTACCGGAGACGTCAACGTATATGCGAAATACAAGGGCCGCTTCCTTATCACTGGCGAGATAGACCACGGAAAGGTATCGGGAACAGGCCAGTCTGTTTACAGCGGTGACAATTCAGCTCCGATGACCTTTACGCCTGCAGATGGATACGAGATCGAGAGCGTAACCATCAATGACAAAGAGGAAGATCCTTCCTCTGTTTTGAGCGGACCAGAGAAAGATGGCTCTTATGTGTTTGGGGCCATTGAAGACGTTTCCTCTAACTGGACAGTCAAAGTTAAGACGAGCGAAATTCCCTACGCCGTCACCTACACCGACGGCGTCGAGGGCGAGGAGGTCTTCGCCGACCAGAAGCACGAGAACCTGACCTACGGCACCGCCACCCCCGCGTTCGACGGCGCGGGCGACGCCACCGCCCCGGCGCGCGCCGGCTACACCTTCACGGGCTGGAGCCCAGTGGTTGCCGAGACCGTCACCGGAGACGCCACTTATACCGCCCAATGGGAGAAAATACCATCAGAGGTAACAAGAGAAGGCTGGACCTATGATGGGAAGTGCGCAGGGAGCGAAACTCATCCCGTGTCTTCTTTTCCAGGTGATGTTGGTAAATACGGAGAGGTTACGTATGAGTACTTTACTAATAGTAGTGCGATAGAGGGCGAGCAGGAATGGTCGCCTATGCAGGAGGCTCCCGTAAACGTCGGAAACTATAAGGTTAGAGCAAGGTGGGCAGGTGGCTCTGCCGGTACGCCCGATCCCGTTGAGTGCGTATTCACCATCAACCCCGCGCCCCTCACCGTCACCACGCCCGATGCCAGCAAGACCTACGACGGCACGGCCCTGACGGCCGAGGGCGCCATCACCGGCTTCGTCAACGACGAGACGGCGACCTTCGCCAC